>CAYOLX010000068.1:0-4528 GCA_964404915.1 uncultured Candidatus Saccharibacteria bacterium
AAAAAGAGAGGTTGCCCTCCATGCTCTTTACCAAAAATAACTTTTCTTTGGGCGATAGATTCCAATGATTTCGGCTGTTATAACACAGCTTCCATCATCACAGGTGATTTCCCCCTCCGGCACATAAACAATGAATGCTCCGCCGGGAATTATGCCGGAAACATTAACATATTGGGGATTAGCAAAAATTCCATCCGCCCATATTTTGGTTTCTTTTTGGTAGCCGGTGGGAATCGTTTGGTTCGGTATGGCGCTAATCTTGACTGAAGCATATCTTTGATTATCCCCGGGATTGATTGTTACCATTAAATCGGATTTGTTTGGACTATCAATACTAGTCACAGCCCATATACCAACCAATACGACCACAGCACCAAAAAACAAATAAGCATCTGACCTATTCACACGCAACACCTCCAAAGAGCTTTGTTAATTGATTAAAGATTATTTGGATAAAAAGTCAAGGGGCAAACATTAAAAAGGGCAAGCAACAGAATAAAACAAAGCCGCGGGCAAAATTGCCCGCGGCTTTTGTTTTGATTATCAAAATCCTACCATTCGCCGTCGCCCGCGTCGTCGCGGTCGTCGTCATCACTGCCAAGATCAATGTCTTCGTCTTCATCGGCGTCGCCGATGATGTCGTCATCGTAGCATTCGGCGTCTTGCATGGCGATGGCGGTTTTAATTGTGTCGTCGATCATTATTTAAATTTTACTGAAAAGATATTTTTAAAATATCCGACCTTTTTTTCGCGAAACTTTTATTTTTTTCGCGGCGTGAAGTTATTGCACATTTACATATATTATTTATCTTAAACTTTTTGTCAATAGACAAAGATAAAAGTTATCCACACCCGGTAGTAGATTTTAGAATCGCTTCGCGATTTCTATTCCGCCCTAGGCGGAATATTCCAAAATTCACTACCGGGCACAGGCGACAGGGAGAGATCTTGGGATGGCTTTTTTGGGTTAATTTGCTATATAGATTATGAGGGTGTAGAAAAACTATTTTCAGAACGAAATTTTCAGATTTCGCGCGAGAAAAATGAGGAAGAAGAAGGCATACTTGGCTCAAAGTATGTCGCCGACTGACGAATTTTTCGCAGCCGAAAGATGGAAATTGCAGTTGAAAGATAGTTTTTATACACTCTCATTATATGAGAATTATACGGTGATTAAAGTTGGTTAATCGTGATAAAAAATAATTTTTTTCAAAAATGGGGATTGGCGATAACGATGTTTTTTGGCGTGGCGGCGATTTTGGCGTTAAATATTCCTGTGATAAATTCGGCGTTTAAAAACACCGCCTACGCGGCGCTGGCCCAAGCGCAAAAAAAGATTTGGGCGGCGGGCGCCGATGCCGGAAATTTTTTTGATGATAAATTGCCGCGGCGGAATTTAGCGGTGGAAAATGAACGGTTGCGCGCACAAGCGGCGGGATTTTTGGCGCAACAGGCGCAAATTGAAGCGCTCAAAAGAGAAAATGATTTTTTGCGGCAAGGATTGAATTTGGAGCTGGAAAAAGATTTTGATCTCAAGCTTGCTAATATCGCGGGAAAAATTCCGGCGCGAGATATTATTATCATTGATAAGGGCGCGCGCGATATGATTGAAGCGGGAATGCCAGTGATTGATTCAAACAAGGCCGTTGCCGGAAAAGTGGTGAAAACCTATGACAATTTTTCCGAAGTCCGGCTGATCACCGACAAGGATTTTTCTTTTGATGTTTCAATTGACTCGGCCGCCGGACTTTTTCGGGGATTGGGAGTTTCATCGGGCGAGATTGATTTGGTGCCCAAAGATCAATTTTTGATTGCCGGGCAAGGAATTTTTACCGGCGGGCTGGGCGGAATTTTTCCCCAGGGATTGCTGGTGGGAAGCGTTAAAGAGTTAAGAATAAACGATGTGGACGCGTTTCGATCAGCAACGGTTGAGCTGGTATTTGATGTTGCCGCCGCGCGGCAAGTTTTTGTGGCGGTGGACAAAAAACCGCTTGACCCGCCGTTGTTGCTGAAAATTAATCAATCGGATGATGAATAAAAATGCGGCGCGAGGAACGGTTTTGGCGTTGTTTTTGCCGGCGATAATTTTGCAAACAAGTTTTTTGCCTCATTTTTATTTTCTGGCCGGCCGTTGGTTTGAATGGATCAATTTCATCACTCTATCGATTATCGCGATCGCGCTTTTTGAAAAACGACGGCGGCGTTTCGCTTGGGCGGCGGGCGCGTGGGGCGGGTTTTTGCTGGATATCTATTCTCAAAGATTTTTCGGCTTTTGGATGATCGCGCTTTTGGCGGCGGTGCTGGCGATTAAATTCTTGATTAAAAAATATGTTCGCATTCCTTCGTTTTGGTAAGTCGCGAAAAATTAAAATTTCCCGCAAAGAAGACATTGAGCCGCATGAAATTTTCTATGACCGGGTGTCAGAAAAAAGCAACGGCGCGCCTGATGATAAAAATAAATTTGAAGCGCCGGCGGACCCAAGATTATTGCGCTTGCCGCTTTTTTTGACGGCTGTTTTTTTCGCGGCGGTATTGGCGCGCGCGGGATATTTGCAGGCGGTTGAGGGTGCTGATCTTCTGCGCCAGGCGCAGAGAAACCAATATATTTTCAACAAAATCCAATCGGACCGCGGCGTGATTTATGACGCGGGTTTCAATCCGTTGGCAAAGAATTTTTCCGCCTTTGATCTGCGTTGCGCCGGCGCGGCGCTTCCTAATAATGAAGCCGAAAAAAAGAAAATAATTGACAGCTTGGCGCAAATCACTGGCGTCCAACCGCAAACCTTGCTTGCCGCCATTGACGCGGGGAAAAATCCTGTTTTGGAAAATTTGGATCATCAATCGTTGATTGTTTTGGAAGCGCGCGTCAATGATTTCCCGGGATGCGCCGTGATCTCGCGCCCCATTCGGGAATATGCCGCCGGCGCGGGATTGTCGCATTTATTGGGTTATATGGGAAAAATCAATCCTGAAGAATGGCAGTCAAACGCGGAGGTTTATTCAATTAACGACTATATCGGCCGCGCGGGGCTGGAAAAATCATATGAGGCGGTGTTGCGCAAGGATCCCGGCAAATTGCGCGTGGAGCGCGACGCGCGCGGCAACGTGATTTCCCAAGAGGTTACCTCTCCGCCGGAGTCGGGCGACAGCATCCAACTTTGGCTTGACGGCGAATTGCAGCAAAAAATTCATGACACCATGGCGCGGCAATTGCAATCTTTGGGGTTAAAAAAGGGAGCGGCGATCGCGTTAAACCCCCAAAACGGCGGCGTGCTGGCAATGGTTTCTTTTCCGGAATATGACAATAACGCGTTCGCGGCCGCCGACGGCCAAACGGTGCAAAGTCTTTTTGACGACAAAGACAATCCACTGTTCAATCGCGCGGTTTCGGGGAGATATTTGACCGGATCCACCATCAAGCCGTTTATCGCCGCCGCCGCCCTGCAGGAAGGCATTATCGTTGCCGACAAAAATATCAATTGCCAAGGCAAAATTACGGTGCAAAACCAATATAATCCCGACATCGTTTATCATTTTAATGATAATCGCACCCATGGCGCCACCAATATGTATAAAGCGATCGCCGAATCTTGCAATGTCTATTTCTATACTATTGGCGGCGGATTTGAAGGGCAAAAAGGATTGGGTCCGACGCGGATAAAAAACTATCTGGAACAATTCGGCTGGGGCGAGATTTCCGGCATTGATTTGCCCGGCGAAGTCGCCGGATTTATTCCCGACGCGGCATGGAAAAAAGAGAGGTTTGCCGGCACGCAAGATCAAAATTGGACCGACGGCAACACCTATTGGCTTTCCATCGGCCAGGAGTTTATCGGCATCACGCCGCTGGAAGTCGCCAATGGCTACGCGGCAATCGCCAACGGCGGCACGCTCTATCGGCCGCAAATGGTAAAAAACGTGGTGGACGCGCGAAAAAACATTATTGAAGAGAAAAAACCGGAAGTGATTCGCGATAATTTCATTGATGTCAAACACTTGACGGCGGTGCGCGAGGGAATGCGTTTTGCCGTCAATGGCGCGGGCGCGCCCAACGCCTCGGCACTGACGCTCAATCAATTGGGGATTCCCATGGGCGCAAAAACCGGCACGGCGCAGTTACGCAAGGGGCCTGATGGCAAAGATTTGCTCAATGCTTGGGTGGCGGTGTTCGCGCCCTATGAAAATCCGGAGATTGTTTTATTGTTAATGGCCGAAGAAGTGCGCGAAGGCACCGTGGCGGTTTTGCCGGTGGCAAAAGAAGTGCTGGGATGGTATTTTGAGCCCAAAAACGAAGCCGGCGTCCGCATTTCGGAGCTCCTTCCTGCCGAAGAAAGCGAAACTTCTGATGAACCCGGCGATATTTTTGACATTGAAAACGCCATCATTAACCAAAATCTCGCCCTGCCCCCGGCAATCATCCCCGAAGAAGAATAAATACTTAAGAATAAAGATTTAAGATTTAAGATTTAAGATTTCCGTTTTCCAACAACCAAATCTGGTGAGGTCAAACCTCACCAGATTTTTAAA
>CAYOLX010000069.1:0-4341 GCA_964404915.1 uncultured Candidatus Saccharibacteria bacterium
AAAAACCATCCCGAAATTCTGGCGATCACCAAAAGCAATGATTTTTGGCTGCCTGATCAATCCGGCGCGTTGTTAAAGTTCCAAAATGTGAACAATTTTTATCCGCTGCCGGCGTTTGTCGGCGGAAAGACCGGCTATTTGCCCGAAGCAAAGCAAACGATCGCGGGCGTGTTTAACGCCAACGGCAAGCCAGCGGCGATCGTTGTCCTTCATTCATCCAACCGCCAGGCCGATGTTTTCCGCATCTTGGAGAATATCCAAAAATGATTTTTCGTTGAGATTAAAAAAACGCTTTCGCGTTATCGCGAAAGCGTTTTTTTTACCGCCGGGGGACGGGGGCGAGCTTGACCGGCTTTCGTAATTTTTTTCGGTGGAAGAATTTTCTGATTTCTTCAACGACAATGATTGACGCGGAAACAAACAGAATCTCAATCCAGTCTTTGATGTCCAGCGGGGCGGTCCGCAATAACTTTTGCATTATCGGATTATATACCGCCAAAAGTTGCAGCAACACCACAGTGACAGTCGCGCCGATGAGAAATTTGTTGGCGAAGGGATTCATTCTAAAAATCGATTTAGTTTCCGAGCGGCAATTCCACGCGTTATACCATTGCATCGCTGCCAGCGCCGTGAGCGATATTGTCCATGCCTTGGCCATATCTTGGCCATAGTGGTCTTTGAAAAGATACAGTGTCGCTATCGCCATGGTAGCCGACATCAAGAATATTCTTTGGGCGATCAATTTATCCACCAGATATTTTTTGGGTTTTTCAAAATTCCCTTTCAATAATCCTTTTTCTTTGGGCTCCATTGCCAGCGCGACGGTTAAAAATCCGTCGGTGATAAAATTCAACCAAATGATTTGCGCCGCCAAGATTGGCAGGGGATATCCCAAAATCAAAGCGCCCATAATTGCCAGCACCTCTCCGATATTAGTGGAAAAAAGGTATAAAATCACCTTTTTGATGTTTTTGTAGATACTGCGGCCTTCTTCCACCGCTGTGACGATATTCTCAAAATTATCGTCCAGCAAAATGATATCCGAGGCTTCTTTGGCGACTTCCGTGCCGATGCCTCCCATTGCCACGCCCAAATCGGCGGCCACCAGCGAAGGCGCGTCATTGACGCCGTCTCCGGTCATTGCCACGATTTCTCCGCGCGCGCGAAAAGCGTTGACAATTCGCAATTTGTGATCCGGGTTAACCCGGGCGAAAACCGTTACCGTGCCGACTTTTTCCGACAGCGCCTCATCGCTTAATTTGTCAATTTCTTCGCCGGTGAGAATTTCATCGCCCGGGTGGTAGATTTGCGCTTCTTGCGCGATGGCTTGCGCGGTGATTTTGTGGTCGCCGGTGATCATCACAACCTTGATGCCGGCCGCCGCCGCTTTGCGCATCGCGCCGGCGGCTTCCGTGCGAATCGCGTCTTGCATGCCATAAAACCCGGCAAAGGCGAGCCCTTTCACGGATTCGGGGGTCAATTTCTTGGGCGCGGCGGCGGAGGCAAACGCGATCACCCGCAAACCTTCTTGCGACATTGATGTGAATATTTCTTCCAATTCTTGCCGTTTTTTGGCGCTCATCAATCCAGTTTTTCCGTTAACGCGAATTTTGGCGGAAAGCTTTAAGATCACTTCCGGCGCGCCGATCACCGCCAGAATCTTTTTGTTGTTTTCCTTATGAATCACGGCGCGGTATTTCAAATTGGAATCAAAGGGGATTTCGGCAATCATCGAGTTTTCAATTTCAATGTTTTCTTTTAAAAATCCCAACTTTTGCCCCAATACTATCAGCGCGGCTTCGGTGGGATCGCCGGCAACGCGCCAGCGGTTCTCTTCTTCGGAAAACATCAGCCGCGCGCCGCCGCAATAGGCGCCGATTTTTCCGGCGAACATAATTTCCGGATGGCGCGCCGCGTTAATTTCTTTTCCGTTTTTTTGGACGGCGCCTTTGGGCGTGTAGCCGTCGCCTTGAATTTCAAACATATTTCCCTCGGTATACACCTTGGTGACCACTAATTCGTTTTTGGTGATGGTGCCGGTTTTATCAACGGCGATGACGCGCGCTTGCCCCAGCGCTTCCACCGCCTGCAATCTTTTGACCAGCGCTTTTTGCTTGCCCATGCGCCAAACTCCCATCGCCAAAATCAAAGTGACCACCACCGGCAATCCTTCGGGCACGATGGAAACCGCCAGCGACACCACAATGCCAAACATTTCCCGCGCCGATTTTCCGGCGGCGATGCCGATTATAAAAATTATCGCGCTCACCGCCGCCACGGCGATGATAATCAACCGCGACAAATCGCGAGTATTCTTTTTGAGCGGAATTTCAGTGTCAATGATCTCTATTTTTTGAGCGATATTGCCGATAAAAGTGTCTTTGCCGGTGGCAAAGATCACCGCCTTGCCGTTGCCGGCGACAATGTGCGTGCCTTTAAAGACGATATTTTTTCTGTCGGTCTGCGCGCAATCCGGCGGCAGAATGTCTTGGGTTTTAATCACCGGATGCGATTCTCCGGTGAGCGCCGCTTCGTCAATTTTGAGATTGTTGGCCGAAATCACGCGCGCGTCGGCGGGAACTTTTTCGCCTTCCTGCAGGATGATGATATCTCCGGGAACGATTTCAAAATCGGGAACAATGATTTCTTTGCCGCCGCGCAAAACGGCGGCTTTGGTATCGGTGAATTTTTTTAACGCCATTAAGGCGTTGCGCGCTTTGCCCTCTTGCATTGCTCCGATGATCGCGTTAAACAACAGCACCGCCATAATGACAATTCCGTCAAAAATTTCATTCATTAAAAAGACCACCACCGCGGCGGCCATCAAAATGTATATCAACGGACTTTGGAATTGACGCAGAAAAATGGCAAAAAAGCTATCAATTTTGGCCTCCGGCAATTTGTTTTCGCCGATATGGCGCAGACGCCGCTCGGCTTCTTTTTGCTCCAATCCGTGTTCATCGGATTTCAATTCTTCAATCGCGTCTCGCGCCGATTTGGCGTGCCACAAAATTTCAGTCATATTGATATGCTTACTTAATTTATTCAACAAGATGAATTTTAACATTTTTTTCCCATCACCGCGAGATTGCCATTGTTAATAACCCTTGATTCCTTGATGATTAACGCAAAAATACGCGACTAATATGCCTATTGAAAAAATCCGTGCGATGAGTTATAACTGTTATGGTATTGCGAATGTTTTTGTTAATTTATCCGGTGTGATATAACTTGACATTCAAGGTTTGATAATAGTAAAATCAAATTATGAGTTATGTCGGCAAATTGGATTTAAAATTAAGGGCGCAAAAATTGCGCAAAAATGGTTTATCAGTCAAGGAAATAGAAAAAGAACTAAGGGTTTCCCGATCTTCGGTGAGTTTATGGGTCAGAGATATTAAATTGACTGATAAGCAACTCAAAAAATTATATTTAAATAGAAATACCGGAAGATTGAAGGGCAGTATTATTGCGGCAATGAATAAAATTAGGACGAGAGAGAAATTAACCGAAAAATTATTGCAAGAAGGGGTTGATGAAATTGGGAATTTGTCAAAAAGAGACAGATTTATCGCGGGCGTGTCTTTATATTTTGCCGAAGGAAGCAAAAGCGACAGGAGCGTTTCATTTAGTAATTCAGACCCGCTTGCGATAAAATTTATGGTTGATTGGTTTAGATGTTTTTGCAATGTCCCGGAAAGTAAATTCAGAATTAACATATATATACACGATAATCTTGATGAGATGAAAGCGAAAAAATTTTGGTCGAGATTAACAAACATTCCTCTTGACCAATTTGGCAAAAGTTATATTGTGAAGAATAATCCCAATCGACTCAGAAAAACAAAACATATTAATGGCATATTAAGAATAACGGTGAGTAATGCTAATTTACACAGAAAGATAATGGGTTGGATTGCCGGATTGCTCCAATAAAATTGAATATATGTTTTGACTGTCGGGCTCCGGCGTGGCGCAATGGTAGCGCGGATCCCTGTGATAAAACTCGCAGCCTTTGGCGGAAACGCCAAAGTGAAAATTCCGGGATAACGGTGAAGCCGCACGTTGATTTAAAAATCAACAGGTAATACCGTGGGAACCGAGCATATTTTATAGATGTGGTTGGAGCTCCGTAGAGACTAGATACCGGACGCCTGTCAAATGGCGAAGATATAGTCCACGCTTCATGGAAACATGGAGATAAGTGTAAGGATTAGGTTGTAGGTTCGAGTCCTACCGCCGGAGCCGGGCAGTCAAAATCAGCGAAAAAACAGCAGGAGCAAGCTCCTGTTTTTGATTTATGTTTTTGATTGCCAGTTGCGGAGAGGCAAAAGGCCGCCT
>CAYOLX010000070.1:0-4154 GCA_964404915.1 uncultured Candidatus Saccharibacteria bacterium
GATTCCTCGAGCTCTGCTTTATCACAAATATGGCAAGCTTTGGGAGGTCTTTTTGCGTGAACTGGGGGCGGCTGTTGTTTTGAGCCCCGAAACCAACAAGGAAATCATCGCTCGCGGCGCGCGCCTTTCAATTGACGAAAGCTGCCTTTCAGTTAAAATTTTCGTCGGACATGTTGATTGGCTCAAAGACAAGGTTGATGTTATTTTAACCCCTCATGTCGTGTGTTTGAAATCAGGGGAGGAGATGTGCGTTAAGTTTATGGCGCTGGTTGATACTGTTCGCAATATTTTTCCCGGTGTTAAAATTCTTGAATATTCGGTTGATGCCAAAAACTTTGAAACTGAAGCCGGCGGCATGATTTTGTTGGGAGCGCGTCTGTCGCGCAATCCAATAAAATCAATCCTTGCCTATCTTAAAGCCAAGTCCGCGCAGGAAACGAGCGCGCGCGAAAAAAAAGAGGCGCAGGCGCGCGAATTTGAGGACGCCCGGCGGGATGGAAAACCGTTGATTTTGATTGTCGCCCATTCATACACCTTGGACGATAATTTTTTGGGAAAGCCGATTATTGATTATTTGAAAAAATCGGGAATTTGCGTTCTCCGTTCCGACCGGATAAATGCCGGCAAGGCGAGAAAAATGTCAAAAAAAATTTCCCAAACGCTTTATTGGACATATCACAAAGAATTGCTGGGCGCGGCCGAATATTATAAGGACGCGGTTGAAGGAATGATTTTTTTAACCACATTTCCCTGCGGTCCGGACGCATTGGCGATTAACCTTTGTCAAAGCAAAATGAAGGGCATTCCCAGCATTATTATCAGTTTGGATGAGCTTGAAAGCCGCGTGGGACTGCAAACGCGTTTGGAAAGTTTTGTTGATGTGATTAATCTCAAAAAATGCCGGAAAAACAAGTGAGCTTCCCGCATATGGGCGATTATTATTCGGCCTTTAAATGCCTGGTGGAGCTGATCGGCCGGCCGTTGGTGCCGCCGCCGATCACCAAAAAAACCATTGAATTGGGATTCAAATACAGTCCGGAAACAGTCTGTATTCCTTTCAAATATAATTTAGGCAACTATATTGAAGCATTGGATGCCGGCGCCGATGTTCTTTGCCAGGCCGGCGGGGGATGCCGATTTGGCTATTATGCCGAAACGCAAGAGCATATTTTGCGGCGGCTGGGCTATAAATTTGAATTTTTCAAACTCAACAATAAAAACGGCATTATTGATTTCGCTCGAGATTTCAAAAGAATCGCGCCGCAAAATTCCTATGCTCAAATCGCGCATCGCTTAGCGCTTTGCCTGGCGCGAATTCATTGCATTGACGCGGTTTCCGATCGCGTGCGCAAGAATATCGGATTTGAAGTTCGTTTGGGGCAAATGGAAAAAATCTATAAAAAATTTCTTGCTGATGTCGCGAATGCCTATTCCATTGTCAAAATTTTGGCGCTCAAAAAAGAATATCTGCGCCAAATTGACTTGATCGAGATTAATAAGCCCGCCGATTGTCTTCGCGTGGGAGTGGTGGGCGAGCTTTATATGCTGATGGAGCCGTTTGCCAATTTTTATTTGGAAAAAAAATTGGCGCAGAGAAAAATTGAAGTTCATCGCTTTGTGACGGTTTCGGGGATTTTAAAAGAATATTTCACTGGCGATTGGTTCATTAAAAGGCATCTCAAAGAAGCGCGTCCTTATTTGACGCATCACATCGGCGCGCATGGCACTGAAAGCGTGGCGCGAGCCAATTCCTTGATTAAAAAAGGATTTGACGGCATTATTCACCTAAAACCCTTCGGTTGCATGCCCGAGGTGAGCGCGATGGCGGCGTTAAACAATCTTGCTCGCGATCGGCGCGCGCCGATTCTGTATTTCAGCTTTGATTCGCAGACCTCCGAAGCCGGACTGGAAACACGCGTGGAGGCGTTTTGCGATATGCTTTACATGAAAAAGAAAAAAATGAATAATAATGAACAATAATGGAAAATAATAACAAATTATATTTGGGCGTTGATATCGGCTCCATTTCTACCAAAGCGGTGGCGATTGACAAGAGCAATAATATTTTCGCCCGTTCCTATCTTTGGACCGAAGGCAATCCCATCGGCGCGGTGCGGCGGGTGCTTGATGAAATCCAGCGGCAAATCGCCGGCCGGGGCGAAGTGTTTGCGGTGGGCACCACCGGATCGGCGCGTGAGTTAATCGGCGCGGTGCTCAATGCCACAATCGTCAAAAACGAAATCACGGCGCATGCCATCGGCACGCTGTCTTTCCATCCCGAAGTGCGCACGATTTTGGAGATTGGCGGCCAAGACAGCAAAATCATCGTTTTGGAAGACGGAGTGATTACCGATTACGCGATGAATACTTTATGCGCCGCTGGCACGGGATCGTTTTTGTCCTCGCAAGCGCGGCGATTAAACATTCCCGTGGAGGAATTTGGCGCCTACGCGTTAAAATCCAAAAATCCCACTAAAATCGCCGGCCGGTGCACGGTGTTTGCCGAGTCGGATTTGGTGCATAAAGCGCAAATGGGGCATCCAACGGAAGATATTATCGCGGGGTTGTGCAATTCCATTGTCTATAACTATTTAAACAATTTGGGCAAGGGCAAAACCATCAACGCGCCGATTGTTTTTCAAGGCGGTGTGAGCAAAAACATTGGCGTGGCGCGCGCGTTTGAAAATATTATCGGGCAACCGATTATTGTTGATGAAATCGGCCATTTGATGGGCGCGATGGGGATCGCGATTTTGGCGCGCGATCAAAAAAACGAACGCCGTTTTGATTTTGGCGTCAAGGATGTTAAATTTTCCACTGCCGGCATTGAATGCGGCGGCTGTCCCAATAATTGCGAGGTGGTGTGCGTTTTTAATGACAAAGGATTTATTGATGGATGGGGAAATCGATGCGAGCGGGGCATTGAACGCGCGAAAGCAAAATTAAAGGAAAGCGGCCGGTTATCCGGTGATTAAAACGGCGGTTGCTGCTCCCAGCAGAAAGCCAAAAAAAACTTCAAAACGGGTATGCCCCAACAATTCTTTCAATTGTTTGGCTTCAATCTTTTTGTTCACATAGACTTCTTCCATGATTTTATTCAGCGCCTCGGCGTGTTTGCCCGCTTCGCGCCGCAAAGTGAACGCGTCATAAATAACGATCAGCGCGAAAACCGCCGCGATGGCAAAATGGGGAGAATCAAAGCCGTAAACAAGCCCGCAGGCGACTGAAAGCGCGGCGACTGCCGAAGAATGAGAGCTGGGAAAACCGCCGCTGGCCCAAAAACGCCTAAACGCCGCGCGGTTGATGCCGTGGTTTAACGCCAAAACCATCTTAATCAGTTGCGCGATCAGCCATGCTAAAAACCCCGCCACCAACGGTTGATTATTGATAATTTGCGTGAAAGCATCCATGGTTTTGATGAATTTTAATCTGCCCAATCTTCCAATACAATTCTACTCTAATTCTGCCCGCATTTCAACCACCGCGAATCATAAAATTGCATAGGTGTCACCTATGTAATTTTTATTTACCTGCCGGAATACCTTGAGGCTTTGCGTCGGCGTAGTTTATTCGCGAAAAACTTGACTTTTATCGTCAAAGATAAGAAAATAAAACTGAAAGATTTGGGGGTGGTGCTCGCCAAAAACATTGGAATTAGGAGTGACGAAGATTGGCTCCTTGAAAAAATGAAAACTTGCTATCCCGGCTTTGATGTTTTTAAAAAATATAGAAGCTGGCTAGAAAGAATGGATCGTCTTTCAGGTAATCCGCCTGAAAGAAGAACGCCAAGAGGAGGGCACACGCAAGAAGAATGGGAGGAGTTAAAAAGCCAATATAATTACACTTGTCCCTGTTGCGGTCGCGCAGAGCCGGAGATAACGTTAACGCGGGATCACGTTGTGCCAAGATCAATGAGGTGGAATGGAGCTTCAAATTTGGATGACATAGAAAACATTCAGCCCCTTTGCAGTAGCTGTAATCGTAAAAAAGGGGATAGATCTATTCCTCGATACCCGCATCCGAGTAATGGCAACAATATTGCGATGCACAGATAATCTCTGTGTAATTTTTTTATCCGCGGCTTGATGGTTTTTTAATTACTTTGAATTACGAAACTAACTTTTGAATAAAAATGTTAGCGCAACCCAACTCCG
>CAYOLX010000071.1:0-3895 GCA_964404915.1 uncultured Candidatus Saccharibacteria bacterium
ACAGGGGTCTTTCCGCTGGAGCTTCGGAGGTTTTGGAGCGGGAATTTGCCGCATATTTGGGGGTGAAGGCCGCGTATTCGTTTAATAGCGGGCGATCGGCGTTGATGGCGATATTGCGCTCATTGGAGCTTAAAAAGGGCTCGGAGGTGCTTTTGCAGGCGTTTACGTGCAACGCGGCCGCCAATCCCATCATTTGGTCGGGGTTGTCGCCGGTTTATGTTGATTGCGATCAAAACTATAATTTATCTGTTGACGATTTAAAAAAGAAAATCACACCCAAATCGCGCGTAGTGATGATTCAACATACATTCGGCTTGCCCGCGGATATTGACGCGATTCAAAAAGTTTGCGAGAAAAATAATTTAATTCTCATTGAAGATTGCGCGCATTCTCTGGGCGCCAAATACCACGGCCGTAAAGTCGGCACATTCGGTAAAGCATCGTTTTTTTCTTTTTCGCGCGACAAAATCATTTCTTGCGTTTATGGAGGGATGGCGGCAACTAATGACGAAAATTTGGCAAAAAAAATCGTCGTGTTTCAAGAAAAAGCGGGGAATCCAAGCGATTGGTGGACATTTCAACAATTGCTTCACCCGATATTGATGGATAAAATCATTTTGCCGACATATTCCATTTTGGGAAAGCATTTGCTGGTATTGTTTCAGTGGCTACATGTTTTGTCAAAGGCGATTCATTGGAAAGAAAAAAGAGGGTTGCGGCCCGATTATTTTCCAAAGCGATTACCCCAGAAGCTAGCGGTTTTAGCGTTGAATCAATTTGATAAGCTGGAAAAATTCAATGACCACCGACGCCGCCGGGCCGATTTTTATCAGAGGAAATTAAGAAGCGGTGATTATATTCTGCCAAACGAATTGCCGAATACTTTGCCGACATATTTGCGTTTTGCCATGCGGCATGATAATGCCAAAAAAATAATAAAAAAAGCGTGGCATAAAAATCTGCTTTTGGGTGATTGGTATCGCACCCCCGTGGATCCGTTTGACACCAGACCCGAAACCGTGGGCTACAAAAAGGGCAGTTGCCCCAACGCCGAAAAATTTGCCGGCAAAATGATAAATTTGCCCACGCATATCAATATCAAAGAAACTGAAGCAAAAAAAATAATAGATTTTTTCAAGCACCAAATTCCAAGCACCAAATCACAAATAATTTCCAAATTATAATTTTTTAAAATTTAAATGAATTCATTTAGAATTTATAATTTTGATTATTATAATTTATTTGGAGCTTGATGCTTGGTTATTGGTGCTTTATCCTATGATAGTGGAAATCAACAATAAAAATGAATGGGAGGGAGTTTTGGGAAAATGCGGGGATAAGACATTTCTTTCTTCTTGGGAATGGGGGGATTTTTGGGTGGGACAAGGGAATAAAATCAAACGGCTGGGGGTTGGGGATAAATCGGGGTTGAAAGCAATCGTGTTAGCGGTTAAAATAGAAGCAAGACGAGGCACGCATATTTTAATACAACATGGTCCGAACATAATTGATGCCGCTTTAAACGAAAAATCAAAAATTCTCAAGGAATTATTTTTTGAGTTGGCAAATTGGAGTAAGCGCGAGGGCGCGTCGTTTATCCGTTGCGCGCCAATGCTGGCGCGAACCGAGGAAAATTTGACATTGCTTAAAAACTTGCGATTCCCCGAATTCCGGTTTTTACTTTTTCAATCTCAGTTTTTAACTTCTTCAATGCACGCCAATGCCTATGATGCCACTTGGAAGCTGGATATCACGCCGTCCGAAGAAGATTTGTTGAAGGCGATGCGCAAAACCACGCGCTATTTAATTCGCCAAACACAAAAAAATCCCGACATTGAAATCCAAATAAGCGACAAGCCCGAGGATATTGAAATTTATCAAAAATTAAACGAGGCGGTGGCAAAACGGCAAAAATTCTCGGCGTTCGGCCGCGATTATATCAAGCGGGAATTTGAAATCTTTGCCAAAAACGGCCAAGCGCGCTGGTTTATCGGAAAATATAAAAACCAACCGGCATGTGCGGCATTGATAATTTTTTGGCAGGGAATCGCGTTCTATCATCAAGCCGCGTCATTGGGAGAGTTTGCCAAATATTCCATTCCCTATTTGTTGCAATGGGAAGCGATAAAGGAGGCAAAAAGAAGGGGATGCAAGCAATATGATTTTTGGGGCTACACCGATCCGAAATTAAATCCAAAGCATCCGTGGGCGGGGCCGACATTGTTTAAGATGGGATTTAGCGGCCAAAAATATGAATATGCCAAAACAATGGATTTGCCCCTGTCGTGGAAGTATTGGTCAACCCGTTTATTTGAGAAAGTTAGGAAATTAAAAAGAAAACTGTAATAAATTCCAAGCACCAAGCATCAAATCGCAAACAAATTTTAATATTCAAAAATTTAAGTTTTAAATATTGGAATTTGAATATTATTTGGAGATTGGAATTTGGTTCTTGGAATTTATTTTATCAATGAAGCGTCGTATTTACAAAAAACCTCATCGGGCGAGAAGGAAAAAGCCGCTTTGGACCAAGCCGATTTTTTGGCGGACGATTTTTCTGTCCGGATCAGGTGCGTTTGCCTTTTGGCTGGTTTGTTTTTCGCCGGTGTTTGAGGTGCAAACCATCAAAATTGACGGCGCCGAAAAAATTGAGGAAGGGGAGGTGGTGGAAATCATTGAAAAAGAGCTGAATAAAAAAATCGGTTTGTTGGACTCAAAAAGCATTTTGCTTTTCAACCTTGACCAAACCAAAAAAGATTTAATGGCGCGCCTGCCGCAAGTGCAAGATATTGTCATTTCGCGGGAGTTTCCGTCAAAGATTATCGCTTCGGTGCAAGAGCGGCGGGCGGCGGCGATATTTTCGGCGGGCGGCAAACAATACTCTTTGGATGAGTCGGGATTGGTGTTTGAAGAATATCAAAACGGCGAGGGCTTGCCGTTGATTTCGGCGCCTTTCGCCGCCGCGCCCCAAATCGGCGCGCGCGCCGTGGAAAAAGAAACGATGCGCGGCATTTTGCGCGTCATCGGAGAGATGCGCGGCGCCACCGATATCGCTCCCGCCGAAGCGATTATTGCCAGTCCGGAGAGAGTTAATTTGCTCACTCAAGAAGGATGGTATGTCTATTTTCATCCACGGCGAGATATCAGCGACCAAATCGTGAAATTGCTGGCGGTTATCAACGACGAATCATTCAAACAAAAACGCAAGAATCTGGAATATGTTGACGTGCGCTTCACCCGTGTTTACTTAAAAGAAAAAGACAACAATGCCGCGCCGCCGCCATCTCTTGACCCCGAATAAACCAAAATTCCAATCGATACCAAAATCCTTGACAAAAGCGATGTTTTGTGTTTGATAGAGATTAAATGGTTAGAATCATAGAAACAGAGGTGGTGGTGATTAATGAACGGAAAAATATTGATCGTGGTATTGGCAACAATGTTGATCATAGTAGGCGGAATCGCCTATAGCTATGAAAACTACCAAGACAGCATACCGACAAATGTTTTCTATGCAAACGATGAGATCGTTGAGATCTCAATAAACGAGACCGCGATGACAATTTTCGCTCTACAGAACGTAAGCGGAAATTATCATGAAACAACATGGAACTACGGATCGTTTTACATATTTTTAATGGAAGGGGGAGATGCCTGCCTCGGAGGCGCGGGAAGCAGTAGCAACTTTAGCCTCAGCGCGGGGCAAAGAGCAATCTACCCGATCATTAAAGAAAATGTAGAATATGGTCCCACGGGTTTGCATGGAAAACAGGTATTCCCGAAAAAAATCGTTCAAACCTTTACCGTGGAAAATCTCACGGTAGCTCGCAGATTCTAGCTTGCTTATGCGGCGCGTGGTATTTGTAGCCACCCCGCTCTTTTTTTAGGTGATTAG
>CAYOLX010000072.1:0-3814 GCA_964404915.1 uncultured Candidatus Saccharibacteria bacterium
TAATGATTTTTGCAACGCGCATAATTTTCTGCTGAAAATTTGCTTTCGCTTGGCCGTCGCCTGCGCGCCATTGCAAAAATCATTATGGCGAATTTTCTTGAATGTTTTAGAAGGGATATGGTAATGATTTTTGCAACGCGCATAATTTTCTGCCAAAAATTTGCTTTCGCTTGGCCGTCGCCGGCGCGGCATTGCAAAAATCATTATGGCGAATTTGTTAGGGGCGGCATTGGGAAAAAACAACGGCAGAAAGCGTCTTGGCGGATGGATTTTTTTATTGTAGCTTGATTGTTTAAAGAATGTGGGCTAATATGGAGTCGCGTGATTTTTGAAAAAAATTTTACGCGACGGGGAGGAGTATGCCGGTAGTACGCACGATTCGGGTTCGTGCAGACAGGGTTCGATTCCCTGCTCCCCGACAAAAAACAAAACGGACATTATTGTCCGTTTTGTTTTTGATAATTGGTTGCAACGCTACATTGGGAGGCGCGGCAATTCTTGACCGGTTTCTATTTGATATTTTAATTGGTCAATATTGATATCAGGTATCGATCTAGTAGATATAATAATCACCCAAAAAATGGTTATTACTCCAACACCAGCTGAAATAAGGAAAAAGTTTTTTTGTCCCGTGGTTGGTTCGGGCAAATTCCCTTTTATCAGTTTTAGTTTTTCAAAAATTAAATAAGAAAAGATAGTTGGGATTGGTATTATTATTAAATTTGCCACCAATTTTATTAAATTATTAGAAATTGCTTCAGTGATTAAAGTAAAGGAAAAAAACAAAAGCAATCCCATTACCATCAAAAAGAAAATTTTGAAAAAATATCCACGCACATATTCCCGGCTTTGGGCGAGCGCGGCAATCCCCCGTTTGTCCTCCGTGGCCGCGATGATTCCGGCGCCAAAAACCCAAATGGCGATAATGATTCCTATAAATGAGGAAATACCCATACTGGTAATAACAATGATGCTGCTATCTAAATTCAGGTTCAGGGGAGATACGAAAATAAGACCCAAGAGTCCAAAGAATATTAGACCTCCAATAATAGTTATACTACACAAAGCAACTGTCCAAAAGAAAGCGAAAACTTTCGATTTTGCTTTTTTCAATACTTTAATCAATCCGATATTATTATAACGTTCTTTCGCAGTAATAATAATAGAGAGATGAATCCATGACATTACCAGAAACATTATAAATAATGTTGCCGTGTTGATAATAATGTTTAAAAAAAACGCCGAGGGAGAGATTAATTTAGTAGCGAATATTGCAAATGAAAGAATTATTAATATTATTGGAAACATTAAAAAGAGCGGTACCAAAACATTCCATTTATCTTTGTAAACTTTTAGAGTTTCTTTTGCCAAAGAAATAAATCCCGGCAATTGCGCTTCGCCTATTTTTATTTTATTTTCTGTTTCCATGTATTTTTAATTTAGTTATCGCTTATTGCTCTATTATATCTTTTTATTTTTGGATTGGCAATATGACGACAATGGCTCAAATTTATATCTGTCTTGCCTGTTGGTTATTGCCAAATTCACCATTGTTTTTTAGAATGAATTTAAGGATTTCTTAATTAAGGATTAAAAATTATGGCGGCAAAACAAAACAACAATCAAAACTTTTCTTCGGCGGGCGGCGATTATTTAATGACGCTTCATGAAGTTTGCGAAGCGCTGGGCAAGAGTTCGCGCACGATCACTCGTTATGTGCGCCAGCAAATTTTGCGGCCTCGCGAAGTGAAGAGCCGGCAGGGAACTTTGGAATATCGTTTCAGCCGCCGCGAAGTGAATGCTCTGCGCGATAATCAAAAGAGCCGCTATCCTTATCTTTTTGATGAAAATGATCAGCCCAACCCATTGCCGAATTACACTCAAGCGCAAGCGAATTTCGCTTCCTATGGCGTCTCTCCGGCGGTTTCTCCGGCGCAACCGTTTTTGGTGCCGGGGGTCGCGTTTCCAATGAGTCAGCCACAGTATCCGCAATCGCTGCCGCAAAATTTTTATCCTCAGGCTTTTCCCCAAGGACCGGAGATAGACTTTGAACCGGATTTTGATTTTGTCAAAAAAGGCAAGCAAAAACAAAAGACCAAAGATAAGGATGATATTGATCGTGACCGGGAACCGCAAATTCATGCCAATGATGAAATCGTTTCTTTGTTGAAGGAAACCACGGAAATGTTGCGCGGACAATTAAAAGCCAAAGATGATCAAATAAAAAACCTTGATGATAAAATCGGCCAACTGATAGAAAGAAATCGCGAAACCAACATTTTGCTCAAGGGGCTGCAAGACAAAATTATGTTGTTGGAACAACCAAAACCAAAACCGGAAATCCGCGACAAAGAAACAATTGAGCCAAGAGCGGAAGAAAAATTATTCCAAACAAAAGAGCGCCAACCGGTGGACAAGCAAGCCGCACCGATGGATGAAGTTGTGCCGCGAGAAAGCCAAATCGCGCCGCGCCATGAATTGCCGGTGCCGGTGCCCGATCAAAAGAATTCAAAGGCGTCCGATGGTCCGAAGAAGAAAGGATTGTTCGGAAAGATTTTTGGATGAATGTTTCAAGCTCCGGCAACCGCCGGAGCTTTTTTTGGGGTTGAGGAACAGCAGATAATGATTTAGAATGGAATAACCGGTTGCGCAATTCCAATGAAATGGAATAACGGCAATCATTATTCTAATGTATTATGATTAAAACTTTTGACTTGGCGCTTCTGCCGCCCGAGATTGATTACGCCCCGCTGATTCGCGTGATTGGGGAGGCGCATCACGCGATTGGCGAGCTCAACGGATTATTGCGCAAAAACATTTTGGCGCCCGAATTGCTGGCGGGGCCGCTGTTAACCAAAGAGGCGGTTTTGAGTTCCCGCATTGAAGGAACGCAGGCGACTTTGGAGGATGTGCTTGAATATGAGGCGCAAGGCAAGATATCCGAGGCTGATAACAAAGAAAAGGATATTGTTGAAATTATCAATTATCGCCGCGCGATGAATTTCGCGATTGAAGAATTGAAAAACAAAACCATTGGTCAAGCTTTCATTCAAAAAATTCATTATCTGCTTTTGGATTCTTCCCGCGGGGCTGATAAAGATCGCGGCAAGTTTCGCGGCGGGCGAGTTTACATCGGTATGCCTGGCGCGCCGATTGAAGAGGCGAGTTATGTGCCGCCCGCGCCCGAAAAATTAGTGCCGCTGTTAAAAAATTGGGAGCAATACATTAACTCCAATCAAGAAAAAGATTTGTTGGCGCAAATCGCTGTCGCGCATTATCAATTGGAAGCGATTCATCCGTTTCGCGACGGCAACGGGCGAGTGGGGAGATTGTTGATTCCGCTGTTTTTATATAAACGCGATTTATTGTCGTCGCCGCTGTTGTATATCAGCGAATATTTTGAAAAAAACCGCCGTGATTATTACAATTATTTGCGCGGCGTGACCGAAGGCGGGGATTGGGAATCTTGGTTGAAATTTTTCTTTTTGGCGCTGATTAATCAGTCGCTTAAAACTCAAAACGCGATTGCCAAAATTTTGGATTTAAACGCTCGGATGAAAAAAGAAATCATTGCCGTCAATTCGGTGCACGCGCCCGATCTTTTGGATTTGCTTTTCTTTTCGCCAATGATTTCTTTTGTCAAAATCAAAGACAAATTGAAAACAAAAAATCCGCAAACCATTTATAATTTGCTGGATAAGTTCGTGAAGATGAAAATTTTGTTTGAAGAACCCGGCCGCCAACGCAACCGCGTGTTTGTGTTCAAAGGATTGCTGGATATTTTAAGATAAAAATGGCGCGTCTGTCTTTTTAA
>CAYOLX010000073.1:0-3803 GCA_964404915.1 uncultured Candidatus Saccharibacteria bacterium
TAATGTATTCCAATATTCTGCAGAATACCGGAATAGTTTTATGGCGGGGAAGTTAAGAGGGGATAAAAGATTGACGAAGGAGGAGTTTCTGATATTATTAATCCAAGATTTAACCAAATAAAATAAATTTAAACCAATGAATATAAATCCTAAAGTGGCAATCTTAATGGGAAGTGATTCCGATCTTGATATTATGAAAGAGGCCGCTAAAATTTTGGAAGATTTTGGCATAAGTTATGAAATAACGATTGCTTCAGCGCATCGCACAACCGAGCGGCTGATTGAATATGCGAGAAACGCGGACAAGCGAGGCGTGGAAGTGATTATTGCCGGCGCCGGCGGCGCGGCGCACGCGCCCGGTATGGCGGCGGCAATGACGCCATTGCCGGTTATTGGAGTTCCGATACTTTCCAAAAGTACCGCCGGGATGGACTCTTTGCTGTCAATTGTTCAAATGCCGGCGGGAGTTCCGGTGGCTACTGTTGCGATTAACAATGCGAAAAACGCGGGAATTTTGGCAGCGGAGATTTTGGGCATTAAATATAGCGATATTAAGACAAAGGTTATTGATTATAAGAATGAGATGAAAGATAAAGTTGAAAAAAAAGCGAATGAATTGGAGAAATTGGGTTACGAAAAATTTTTGCAATCAAAAAAATGATACATCCGATTGAATATCGATATGGATCCCCTGAAATGAGACAAATTTTTAGCGAAGAGAAAAAATTAGAATTCCAGCTAAAAGTTGAGGCGGTTTTGGCGCAATCATTGGCCGATTTGGGTAAAATTCCGGTCAAAGCGGCTCAAACAATAAGCCAAAAAGCCAACATTGACTTTGTAAAAATTGAACGCGTTAAAGAAATTGAAGCGGAGACCAAGCATGATATTATGGCGCTGGCGAAAGCTTTAACGGAAGTAAGCGGCGACGCGGGCAAATATGTGCATCTCACCGCGACCAGTTATGATATTGTTGATACCGTTCAAGCATTGCAAATAAAAGAGGCGGTTGAAATTTTATTGCGAAAAGGAAAAGAATTGCTTAAAAATTGTTTGTCTGTGGCGAGCAAGTATCAGGAATTAATAATGGTGGGCAGGACGCACGGGCAACACGCGATACCGATCACATTGGGATTTAAATTTGCCAATTATTGCGACAAGATCGGCGACGATTTAACGCGGTTATCAAATGATCGCCAATATATTGGCGGTAAATTTTCCGGAGCGGTGGGAAATTACGCGGCGCAGGAGCTTTACGAGGTGGGGGAAGATTTGGAACAAAAAATAATGCAATATCTGGGAATTGCCGCCGTGGATGTCAGCAATCAGGTTGTTCCGCGGGAGAATCTGGCGCGGATAGTTTGCGATGTCGCGATTTTTGCCGCAACCATTGAGCAGATCGCCAAAGAAATCAGAAACCTCCAGCGAACGGAAATTGCCGAAATTTCAGAGCCATTCGGCAAAAAACAGGTTGGTTCTTCAACGATGGCGCAGAAAAAAAATCCGATAAATTCGGAGAATATTTGCGGCAACGCAAGAGTGATTCGTTCGTGCGTGGCGCCGATTCTTGAGAATATCGCCTTGGAGCATGAGAGGGATTTAACTAATTCATCTTGCGAGCGATCAATTTTACCAACGGTTTTTATTCTTGCCGATGAAATTATTTCAAGAATGAATTCAATAATCCAAGATATTGTTGTTCATCCGGCGAATATTGCCAAAAATCTTGAATTAACAAATGGAACAATAATGGCGGAAGCAATAATCACAAGATTGGCTCAAAAGGGGATGGGGCGCCAGATCGCTCATGAAATTTTGCGGAAAAGTTCTTTTGAGGCCATTGAAAAGAATTGCAATTTGCGGGATATTTTATTGCGCGAAGAAACGGTTTTGCGGCATATGAGTCCTGAAGAAATCAAAGGCAGTTTAAAATATGATTTTTATATCGGCAGATCGTCTCAAAAAACGCGACAAATAATAAATAAATGGAAACAATGGAACCAATAAAAATAATTAAAGGATCTTCCAAGAATATTTTGATTTTTAAAAATTCCGCTATTGATTCGGTTGGCCAGGGCGTATTTGAATTTACCGATTATTTTTCAATCTTTGATTGGGGCAGATTTATTGATGAGCCGATTTCGGGCAAGGGGGAGGCGATGGCGGCAGTGGTCAAAAAATATTTTAATATGCTTAATGAAGCGGAGATTAAGAATCATTTTTGCGATGATGCCGGTTTGTCAAAAACCGGCGTGAAGCTGGTTAATGTTTTGCCTGCCTACCAAAACGTTTTGCCGGGAACGAAAAATTATCTTCTCCCGATTGAAATAATATTCAGGATTTACACTCATCCGGCAAGTTCAGATTTGAAAAAAATAAAAGAGGGCAAAAGAAGTTATCAGGAGTTGGGCTATGAGCAAATGCCCGAACCTAACAAGAGATTGCCGCGAACAAAAATCAGCTATTCAACAAAACTTGAGGAGACCGATCGCGTGTTATCGCGCGAAGAAGCGCGAATTTTATCGGGGCTTGATGAGAGCGAAATGGATGAGGTTGAAGAAATTGCGCGCAAAGTGTGCGATATTATTACCGATCATTCGGAAAAGATCGGACTGATTCATTATGACGGTAAAATTGAAATCGCCAAGGACATTAACGGCGATCTTATGGTGATTGATGTTTTGGGAACATTGGATGAGGATCGCTTTATGATGGACGCGGGCAACGGCAATTTCGTGGACGTGAGCAAGCAATTTATTCGTAATTGGTATGTGGCGCAAGGATGGAAAAAGCAAGTTGATGCCGCCAAAAAGATTGCCGAGGAAAAAAACGAAAAAGATTGGAAACAATTTTGCAGTCCGCCGCCCAAAATGCCCAATAATATCAAAAATCTAATTTCCGAGATGTATTTAGCCGATGCCAAAGAGCGTGCCGGAATTGATTTGGGCGAGAAATATGGCATAAAAATCCGACCTCTCTGGCAAATTGCCAAAGAAATCTATCACATTGAACAAAATTATAAAAATTAAAATTATCGGGTGAAATTAACGGACTAGCGCATTTTATGATTCCCACTTGCAACGATGGGTCTTTTGTGTTATTTTTACTACTAAAGAAGGTGATTGCAGTGGGATGGAAAAATACCCCCCCAACGGATGTGCCGCCAGAACTAATGGCGGCTAAGGGTGAGTTAACGCCCTTATTCAAAAAAAGCACAAGCGAGCGATTGGCCGGAATTATTGGGGCTGATCCGGAAATGCTTGATGAAATCATTTGCCTGGGCGAATGGGTAAAGGATCGTAGTGGTTACGGCGAACAAGAAGTCTTTAGTCCCAAACAAGTGGAAATTATTTCCATGATGGCTGATTATGCCAAGCTTGATTTGTGGCAAAGGATTTCCCTGCACCGTGTACCTATTTGATAACTTTACCCCCTTTTTTTATTTATGATTGTTTATGATGCAAAAGCCGATGCTTTATCAATTACCTTCAAAAAAGGCAAGGTTGATAAAACCATTGAGCTGGCGCCTGAAGTGAATTTGGATGTGGATAAAAACGGCAAGTCGCTTTATTTGGAAATTATCGGCGTGAGCGAAAAAATGGGCGAAAAGAAAATAAAGGAGGTTTTTGTGAGCGGATGATAGGTGAGGATAAAAAGGATGTTCAAGCCATGGAACATAATTGACCCGGCGCAAAATCCAAGCCGCCGAAATAAAAAGGATTTACAAAAGGGCGGGGATTTGCTATGAATGTATTATCAGGATTTGCATAGCTCTTTATTATAATTTTTTCTTTGCGGGAGCGGAG
>CAYOLX010000074.1:0-3698 GCA_964404915.1 uncultured Candidatus Saccharibacteria bacterium
ACTGCTCCACGCACAGCAGGCGGCGTTTGGCGTCGCAAGACGCGGCGCCCAGGGCGTAGCCGCCCTGTTCGCTCAAAGTGATGGTTGCCCCGCCGTAATATTTTGCCACCAGATTCTTTCCCTCCAAATCATAACAGCGCGTTAGATTGGCATCGGCGGCACCGGTGATCAATCGCTTGTTTGCCGTCCAATTCTGGCAAGTGTAGCTGTTGGAAAACATCATTTCTTTTTCCTTGTCTATGCCCAGCGACAAACATTTTTTTTCAATCGCGGGCGACATTCTTCCCAGCCACAAATTGCCGAATCCCTGGTTAAACGAACCGCTAAACTGTATTTGCGCCGCCTCTTTGGAGAGATTGATCTTATCCATCAATTTTTGCAAGTTTTGCGCCAAATAGCGATGGCAAAAACGCCCCTCCACCGATTGGCCGATGGCGCCCGCTTCAACAAAAATTCCGTCTTTTGCCGCCCTCTCGCGCGCCGACTTGTCGTCGGTGCCAAGAAAGGCGATGTAGGTTCCGTCATAACCCATTTTTTGCGCCTCTTGAGCGCATTTTTGGTCCGCGCCGTCAATCCCGCCCAAATTGCCGTCAAAAGCGGATTGAGTGATAAACGCCCGCAAAACTCCGGGGTGTTTTGACGGCAGATATGGCCAATTTTGTTCCACGGAATAACTGTCGCAGGAGACATATTTTTGACCGATGATGCTTATCAGCGCGGGGCTGTAAGCAATCGCGTTGCCCTTTTTCCACGGATATTCAAACACCGCGAAACGATATTCGGCGCCCGCTTCTTGATAGGGATCGGATTGCCAAACATATCTGCCCGCGCCCGCCGGATAATTATGAGCAATCCATTGCGGCTGATCGCCGCCAAAAAGCACAATCCCCACGCGGCCGACATTCGCCGCCGACCACTTGATTTCATAGTTTTCGCCCGCTTGAAACGACATCGCGCCCGGAGACACCGCGATTCTTTTGGTTGAAAAAACAAAATTAAACAGCAAAATAATCCCCAAAACCAGCAAGGCAACGCCGGCGATCAGCACACCCTTATATTCTTGCAAAAAAGTTTCTTTATTCAATGTCTCTTTTTCAATTTCCATAATATTGGCTTTTAATTTAATTTGTGAATTCAAGCGTATCCGCGGGCGCGGGCGGCAGGGCCGCGGGCGGAGCGGGCGGCAGAGAAGTTGACGGTAAAATTTTAGCAAACAACCCTTCATCATTTTTATAGTCATTAATAATCTGCCCCAAGGAAATGACAATCGCCCCGCCGCAAGCCACAATGACGCTCATCATTATCGCGCCGCGCAACTCCCGCGCGGCATTAATCTTTTTGTTCTTTAATTGTTCGGCCGGATCGGCGTCTTTTGCCGAAATGGTTTTTTTGGATTTGGAGATGGCAAAATAACCCCAAAAAGCGATTGGAAAAATAACGATTGACAAGTAAAACATTAACGGGATTTCTCCCAAAGCGGCCAAAATTTCCATAAGAGGTTAATAAGCGATAATTAATAAATGATAAGTGATAAGTGATAAGTGATAAGTGATAAATAAAACCCAAAATCAGAATTTGATCAGCGCGAGGCGGTCAAAATCTTCGCCGCCCAACACTTCAATGCCGCCGTCGCCGGCAAGATAGAGTTTGCCGCCTTCAAATAACGCGCGGGAAGGCGCGATCTCGCCGCCGGTTTTTTTCAAAATGATTTGGCCGTCGGCGTAGGAAACAACGCTCCCGCCGCGCGCCGCCGCGGGTATAAATATCAATTTATTTTCTTGGCAGTGAGCAAACGCTTCGGCATTAGCGGCAAAATCCGCCCAATAAGCGTTAAGCGAATAATTGTCAATTTCCCTGGCGCCGCCAAACGGCAAAAGATCAAGCAAAGCAATCTTTATCTTGCGGCCGTCTTGATGGATCGCCAGCGCGGTATCTTCTCGCGCCGGATAAAAATAACCGCTGCCGGCGGGAAGAGAAAAGTTGCCGCGCAATCCCATCGCTTGCGGATTGAAGCTTAAAATATACAACGGCGCGTCGGCGCGGCAAGTTCGCGCGCAGGCGATATCGGAAACAAAACGAACGGCGCAAATTCCTTGGGAAATGTCCATATCGCGATTTTCTCCAATCCGGCGCAAATCTTGGTCAAAAAGATAGATCGCGTTTTGAGTTTTTTCATTTTCCGCCAAAATAATTTCACCGGAAATCAGCCAGCTTAATTTTTGCGCCGCGCCGACGCCCGAAACGGCGACCAGCCGCAAGCCCGACTCATCCCAGGCGGCAAAATCGGCGCCGGGCAATCGTCCCGCGATTGCAGCCCGCGCTACCGGCGAAAAAATTTTTAAATCTATTTTGGCAATGCCGGTTTTTTCAAATTCAAGCCGTTGATCGCGCAAATAATCGGACAAGCGATTATTGATTTCGCCCGCGATCCGCTCCCGCTCCGATGCCGCCAGCGACTCAAACCATCCGGAAAATATCTGCCGCAACTCAAACTCCTTGGCGGCGCGCGAAATATCGTTTTTTGCCAGCGCCGCCGCGTTTTCCAAGATATAGGCAGGCAAAAGCCCTTTGCATTTCGCGGCCAGAAAATCGGCGAAAAACGCGATCTGATCTTGGCTTTCGCTCCACGCGATCCACGCCGCGCCGCCGCCAAGCGAGATGATGAAATCTTTATCTTTGCCGGCAAAGGAAATGTCGCGCGACACTTCTCCCGTCCGCGGATTTATCGCAAAAACCGTGAAAATTGAATCGGCGGCAATCGGTGCCGCGGGGTGATAAATTGATGAACACTCCACCGCCGCCGCTTTGTCGGCAATCAACAGCGGTCTTGCCGGACAAGGATTGGCAAAATCAATCGCGGTTTTAACGGCCAAATAGAGCTTGCCGTCAAAAAATTCCGATCCGACAATTTGACTGCCGTCGTTAATCCGCCCGCGCCACAATTCTCCAACCGCGTCTTGCCCCACATCGTAAACCGCCAGAGAATTGTTCAAAAACACCGCCAAAGAATTATCGGCGACAATGAAATTACCGTCTTGGGGAATTATTTTGGTTTGCTCAAATTGACCGCCATCGCCGGAAAAGACAAATGTTTGCCCAACCGGCCGCGACGCGATCGCCGATGCCGGCCAATAGAATTGATTCTTGGGCGAAAAATAGAGCTTCCCTTGATTTAAATGCGCGATATCACCGGCAAAGTTAAAAGAATTCAATCCCAATGAAAAATAATCGCGCGCGGCTTGAGGGTCAATCGCCGCCGCGGCGGCGTCTTTGGCAGTCGTTTTGTTGTTCGGCGCTTTGACTTCATTCTTGGCGGCATTTTCTTTTTTTTGCGCCTCAAACAGCCCCTCGCCGGCGGATCGGCGTCCGGCGTCCAGATAACTTTTGAAATCATCCTGCGACAAAAACAGCGCTAAGCGCGGCGCCGCGTCGTCAACTTCATTTTCCTCATTGACGATTGATATTGCCGGCACATTGCCGGTAATTTGCCAAAAAAACGCCTCTTGCCGGTGATTTGCCAGCAAGTAAAGAGCGGTCGCCAGCGAAAACAGCGATAGAATCGCGATCGCCAGCCACGGACTCACCGGCTCTTTGTGCACCTTGCGCCTTCTTTTTTGCGCCGCCGCCGGCGCGGGAATTGTCATAATAAAAAGTCAACAATTAAAAATTATTTCCACATCCATTTTACAAAAAAAAAT
>CAYOLX010000075.1:0-3555 GCA_964404915.1 uncultured Candidatus Saccharibacteria bacterium
GGCGCGTGTTTTAATCTACGCGCTTTGCGTGCTTTGTTAAAGCGCACGCGACTTTTGGCTCACGAAATATTTTTGTGGAAATTAAAAATATTTCGCTATTCAATTTTCAAAGTTCGTCCCGATCAATCATTAATCCGGCAAAACAAACAAAAAATCATAATGGTCATAACCTTATGACTTTTTCCTTGCCTTTACCAATTGTCATCGTCTGTGTGAGTCAATATTAGCGCACTTCAAAATCAATGTCAAGACCCAATTTTGCCGCTGCCAAAAATAAAAGATTCTTTAAAGAATCTTGTGGGTAAATTCAGAATTAAATCGCCAAAAGTTGTTGCGCGGTTATAATTTTCACCCGAATTGTAGGGGCGAATGATTATTCGCCCGCATTATGGATTTATCGCGGAACGGATTAAATATGAGCAACCTCCCGTCTTCGCCAACTGCGACGAGACGGGACAGGAACCATTCTCCATAAAATCAAAATACAAATATGGCTACGGGCGAATAATCATTCGCCCCTACGGGAAACTCCAAAAATTACAGATTGTGTAGTATTGAGAAATAATTTATTTTGTGTCCCTTTTATTTTGTCAAAGTTTAATGATTAGGGTTTAAAGTTTGTTTTTGTCAAGGTTGTATTTCCGGTTGGGCTTTGATAGGATGGTGATACTATGGCAAGCGATAATATTCCGGGGAAAATCCCGCCGCAAAATTTGGAGATTGAGCAATCGGTGCTCAGCTGTTTAATGTTGGACCGCAACGCGATGAACAAAGTCGCCGATGTTTTGTCGCCGGATGATTTTTATAAACACAGCCATCGCGCCATCTATGAAGTTTGCCGGGAATTGTTTGAAAAAGGCGATCCGGTGGATTTTTTATCGGTTTCCAATCGCCTGCGCGAAAAAAATGAATTGGAAGCCATCGGCGGCGATCTCTACCTCACCGAATTGGTGAATTTGGTGCCCAGCTTCGGACACGTGGCGTCCTATGCGCGCATCGTGCGCCACAAGCGGGTTTTGCGGGATTTGATTTCGGTGTCGCGCGATATTGAAATGCTGGGTTATGACGAGAGCCAGGATTTGGAAGCGGTGCTGGATGCCGCTGAAAAGAAAATTTTTAATATCGCGCAAAAAGGCATCGCGCAAGAGTTCACCATTATCAAGGAAACCTTGGGCGACGCGTTTGACCGCATTGAGCGATTGTCGCAAGGCAGCGGCACGCGCGGCTTGCCCACCGGCTTTGCCGATCTGGACAAAATGCTTTCGGGGTTGCAAAAATCCGATTTGGTGATTTTGGCGGCGCGCCCATCGTTGGGTAAATCAACATTGGCGTTAAATATTGCCGCTAACATTGCCGCCGCCCAAAACATTCCCGTGGGCGTGTTTTCGCTGGAAATGTCAAAAGATCAAATGGTGGATCGTCTCATTTCTTCCTATTCGGGAGTGGATTTGTGGAAAATCCGCACCGGCCGCTTGCAAACCGAAGATTTTGAAAATATCCAGCGCGCGCTGGGAATTCTGGCGGAGATGCCGCTCTATATTGACGATGTTGGCTCGCCGTCGGTTTTGCAAATGAAAGCGCTCTCGCGCCGCTTGCAGGCGGAAAACGGATTGGGATTGTTGGTGATTGATTATCTGCAATTGATGGAACCGCTCAACCGGCAAGCCAGTCCCGTCCAACAAGTTTCGGAGAACTCTCGCGCCTTGAAAGGATTGGCGCGCGAGCTCAATATCCCTGTGCTTGTTCTATCCCAGCTTTCCCGCGCGGTGGAGCAACGCATTCCGCCGGTGCCCAAATTGTCCGATCTGCGCGAATCCGGCGCCATTGAGCAAGACGCGGATGTGGTGATGTTTATCTATCGCGAAGACCGCTATCGCGAAAACAGCGAAAAGAAAGGCGTTGCCGAAATCATTATCGCCAAACATCGCAACGGCCCGGTGGGCAAGCAAAACCTCTTTTTTGACGATCGCACCGTGTGTTTTAAAAACTACACCGAGGGCTATGAATATCAAGATCAGGGCCAATACGCCGCCGGCGAAGAGCAGTTGATATAAACGTTGAACATTAAATATTAAACTTTGAACATTGAACTTTGACAAAAATCAAAAAGCGCGGTTTCCCCGCGCTTTTGCGTTCGGGGTCTTACTCCCGCGTAATCGCGGGCGGTTAGACCCCTTCAACAGCATTTGAATTTAAGAGTCTTGCAATAAAATCACAGATTCAGATATTTTTTGATGATTGATTCAAATTCTTTGATATCGTCATTTTATTTTTGATATTGGTTGATGAAAATTTGAAAATCGAAATATTCGTTCAGAATTTTTGGTTCAACAATGACTTTGTACGGCTCTTTTTCAAAAAGAAGCTTGCCTTCGTTAATGATTGCGTGCTTCAAATACACATTGTCCGTGTCGTTTATCACCGCCACATCAACTTTGTTGGTTTTTAGCACGCTTGACAATTTTCCCATCAATTGAAATTTAATGTCATATCTTTTTTTTATGTCCGGCTCATCCAAATAGACCGCGAAATCATAATCGCTCATCGGTCCGCGCGTGCCGGTTGCCGTGGAACCGAAAATATACGCCAAAACAACCTGGGGCATCTCGCGCGCCAAACCCTCCATCAAATCCCGATATTTTTGCAAATCCTTTTTGATATCATCCATATTTTGCCAAAAACGATTATTTGCTCGTATTTATGCCGGCAATGCTGATTCTATCAATAACAAATTTTTTAATTTTTTGCGCGGTTTTTAAAGCGCTTTTTACTTGTTCCCAGTTCAATTCTGGTATATCGCTTGGATAGCGGTCAATGATGTAAATTTCGCTTAATTCATTTAATTTTAATTTTTCGCTCAAATCAACAATGCCTGGCGCGAATGGTTCAAGTAAATTGGCGATTCTAACCAAATCATGGATTTTTGGATAATCTTGTTTATAGAAAATCAACAATCCCTTTAAATATTTTTCCGCCATTTGCTGGCTCAAAACTCCAACAATGTTGGGCGTTCCTTCGCGAACTTTCAAAATTACTTCCGCGTTTAATTCATCATTGTCGGCTTTTCGCATCCATTCTTGCCAGATTTTGTCCGCGGGCAATCTATTTTGCATATAGCACTTTTCCTTTATTCAAAACATTAATCACAAAAATATCTTCCATTTGCTTCCTTTTTTCGATTTGTTTTGGGGTATAGACCAAAAAATCCATTGCAAATTCTCGTCGCATAAATAATCGATCAACATCGCTCATTCGCTTCAATATCGGGTCATTGGTTTTTTTGATGATCAAAAAATCCAAGTCGCTGTCTTGGTGCGGCTTGCCCCACGCATAGGAGCCGAAAAGAATGATTTTTTCCGGCTTGTATTCGGCAACAATCCTGTCGGCAATTTTTTGAATTTTTTCCTCAACCTCTTTTGCTTTCATATTCATAAATATTGCTTACGATATGCTCTACATATTCAACATACCAAAAACCCGCCCAAAACACAAAAAATTACATAGGTGACACCTATGCAACTTAATTATGGTTCTCGCCCGCATAAAAAAAGAGCC
>CAYOLX010000076.1:0-3547 GCA_964404915.1 uncultured Candidatus Saccharibacteria bacterium
CAACCACCCAAAACAAATCCGTTGAGGTTTGACCTCGCCGGACTTTATAATGGGAAAAGGGCGCGAATTTAGCTCTGCGCGGGCGGTTCAAGGGTTTGCGAACGATCATCATCGTCGCGAGCGGCGATTTTTTTGCCGGGCAGGCCCAGCGCCAAAAAGAAACCGCCGGCGATCAAACCCAAGATCATCGCCGCTTCAAATTGGCCGGCGGACAACAAATCGTTTTTGTGCGCCATTATCCCCAATCCCAAACCGATCAACACTCCGCCCAAAATGGTGAAAACGAATTTAATAAATTGATTCATAAATTTGAATCAGGAATCAGGAATTTAACTCATGATTCATAATTCATTATTATAATTCATCATTCAAAAATACCGCACGATTAATTTGATTCCATTCTACCATAAAAATAAAAACTGCAACCATAAATCAGCGCTTGCGGGCAAAATCGCAGATTGACTTGTAATCGCACCACGCGCATTGCCAGCCGGGAGCAGCGCGAAAATCGCTCTTCACAATTCTGTCAATGATGCCGGCAATTTTATCGCGTTGCTCCACAATTTCTTGCCCGCCGGGAGAAAACGACAAGGGGCGCGACTCGTTTAAATACCAATAGGTGAGTTTTTCGGAATCCAAATCAAAAACTTCTTTGGTGGCAATTTGATACATCATCAATTGCATTTTATCTTCCGAACGCAAGCGGTCCTTGGCGGCGCCAGTTTTGTAATCAATGATTTCCACTCCTTTTTCGCCTTCGTCAATGCGATCAATTTTGCCGGTGATGGCATAACCGTTGATCTTTAAATTAAAATCCCGCTCCAGCGCCGGCGCGCCGCCAATGCGGGCAATCTTGGGACGCCGCGCGGAAAAATCACGCCAAAAATTCTTCAACGACGCCAATCCTTGCCGGTAATAGGTTTCTTTTTCTTCCTTGCCATCATACCATTCATCAATCCAATTTCTTTTATAAATCGCTTCTAATGCCGAAAAACTTCCTTTTTTGCCGTCAATTTCCATTAAAAACTCATAAAGCGCGTTATGCATTGTTTTGCCATAGGAGAAAAACGGCTTGCCGCGCGACGGCACCCGCAAAATATGGGCGAATTTGTATTGCAAAGGGCATTTCTCAAATGTCGCCAGCTGAGTGAAGGAAAAATGCCCCGGCAAATTGCCGCGCGGCTGGCGGCGGCCGTTGCCTGCCACGCGCGTCATTTTCACTTCTTCGGGCCGACCGTTGCCGTTATAGCCCATTTCATATAAAAACCGCGAAATCTTTTTTGGGCGCGCGCCGCCATAATCCGCCGCCGAAGCGAAATAAAGCTCCTTTTTCGCCCGGGTCATCGCCACATAAAACAATCGCCGCTCTTCTTCCAAGTGAGCATTGCTTGACGCCGGCGCGTCTTTTTCCAGCGGCGCGGGAATCTCAATTTCATCGCCGCGCTCAATGGTGGGAAATTTGCGATCCACCAAATCCACGATAAACACATAGTCAAATTCCAGGCCTTTGGCGGCATGCGCGGTCATTATTTGCACCGCGTCGGGCATTCTGACGGGATCAAAATTCAATTTGCCTTCCTCGCCAGATTCAATTTCCATGGTGATCTGATCAACGAAATTTTTCAGTCCCGCGTCCAAATTGACGGCCTCAAAATCTTTAACGCGCGCGTAGAATTGGCCGATAAAATCCAGCTCTTCGCGGTCTTCGCGCCGCGCCAGCCACTCCAAATAGCCAGAGTCCTCCAAGAATGACAACGTGATCTCGGAAACATTTTTTTGCCGCGCCGCTTTGCCGTGCTCCTCGGCAATCGCCACCAATTTTTCCACGCCGGCAAGACCGTGGGAACTTAATTCATTTTTTAATTCTTGATCAAGCATCGCGTCATACATTGAAAATGATTTTTTATAGCTGTGCTGGCTGATCTTGGCAATATCCGCACCGGGAATCATCAAGAACGGAAAATTAAGAACCCGCCAGAGTGCCAGATTGTCGTGATAGTTGTTTAAAAACTGCAAATAGGAAATAATATCCAGCACCGCCGGTTTGGAATAGAGCCCTTTGAGCGCGGCAAACCGCGCCGGAATTCCCGATCTTTGGCACGCCCGCGCGAAAAGCGCGGCGCTTTCGTTGGCGCGCGCCAAAATCGCGAAATCGGCAAATTCCGCCTCGGGATTGTTTTTGATAATTTCAATGATTTTATTGGCGACTCCCTGCGTCTGCTGTTCGGCGGTTTTAAAATACAGATGATCAATCTCGCCCACACACCGCGCGGCGCTTGTCAGCCGCTTGTCAATTTTTGCCGCGCATTCCAGCCGGTTAGGGTTATTCGCCTGAATGAAGCGATATGATAAATCAAGGATATTCTGGCAAGAACGATAATTACGGGTAAGCGCGACAATCTCGCTTTGAGGAAAATCTTTTTGAAATTGCAAAATGTTGGCAAATGACGCGCCCCGCCAGCGATAGATTGCTTGATCGTCATCGGCGCAAACCGTCAAATTGTTTTTTGGGATTGCTAACAGCTTTAACAATTCATATTGGATCCAATTGGTGTCCTGAAACTCATCGGCCAAAATATATTTAAACTGCCGGCGGTATTTTGCCAAAATCGCGGGCCGCTTTTGAAATAATGCCGCGGCATAGACGAGCAAATCGCCAAAGTCCAGCAAATTGTTTTCCAGCAAAAGTTTTTGATAGATCTCGTAGGCGCGGGCAACCTCGCGCGCTTTTTCTTTTTCCTCGCCGGCGGTTTTGGCATATCGGGCGTAATCCGCCGGAGAAATGTTTTGATCTTTGCAACGGGAAAAATGAATCAACAGCGCGTGGATGAACTTGGCGGAATTGCCCAACGGCTTGTAATATTTCAACTTGAAGCGGTCCAAATTTTTGCGCGCCAAAAGCCACGCCGCGGTCTGATCCGCCACTTTAAAATTCCCGGGCACGCCGATATCCAGCGCGTGGCGGCGCAAAACGCGCTCGCAAAACGCGTGAAACGTCAAGATCCACGCGTCGGCATAGGCAAGCGACAACAGCTCGTCCACTCGATCTTCCATCTCGCCGGCGGCTTTGTCGGTGAATGTGAGCGCCAAAATCTCATCGGGATTGGCGGCGCCGCTTTCAATCAGCCGCGCGATGCGATAAGTTATCGCCCGCGTCTTTCCCGTTCCCGCGCCCGCCACGATCAACAGCGGGCCGCCTTGATGCTCCACCGCCTTTCTCTGCTCCGGGTTTAATTTTGATAAATCCAACGCCATTGCAATAAATTTTCAGTTTTCAATTATCAGTTTTCATTGAATTTTCATTCTTCTAATATCCCAAACGAAATATAAAACACTGTATTCTTTTTGAAAACTGATTCATCATAAATCCATTGAAAATTGAAAGATGTAAACTAAAAAATTAAAACCCAATTCTGCATTTTAGCGCAAAAACAAAATAATTAAAAACGCCCTTGGACCATCGGGGCGTTTTTGCGTCAGCGCCATTCTTAAGGGTCTGTTGCCGAATTAGCTTTGGCTGCAATTTCCATCTTTCGGCTGCGCCAAA
>CAYOLX010000077.1:0-3515 GCA_964404915.1 uncultured Candidatus Saccharibacteria bacterium
CACCAGATTTTTAATCTTATTTTTCTGGTGAGGTTTGACCTCACCAGATTTTTTATGCTCACCAATCAAAAAAATCGTGGAAGTTGGACTTTTGCGATTTACTTAATTTTTGAAACGCGGATTAAGGTCTTTTTTTCGCGGCAAATAGATTATCGACAATAAAAACAAGTAATATTGCCAAAAGAAAGATATACCACGGAAGACAGGGTTTCAAGAAATAGATAATAATCGCCGCGACCAGCGCGATTAACGCCCCTGCCAAGCGCCAGCGCCGCTTTTTCTCATCATCAAAAGCGGCAATGGCGCAAATTGCCGATAAAACCGCGAAAAGCCACCAAGGAAAAGGATCGCATCCTTCCGCTTCTTTTGATGATTTTTCTTCTTTTTCCGCCGCGAATATTTCGTCGGGATAAATTTCCGGCGCGGCCTCGTCTTGGCCAAAATCTTCGGTTTCCGCCCCCGCCACCTGGCCCGGCTTGCTTTGACTTTGCGCGTCACTCTCGCCATGTCCAAATATCCGACCGCGGCTATTCGCGTCTTGACTATCGCCATCATCCCAATTTTCGGTTTCCGCCCCCGCCACCTGGCCAGCCGCCAGAGTCGTGAAAGTGCGATTAAGGCTTACTGCCAGCGATCCATGCGAAACGCAACGATAATAATATTCCGTACCTGGAGACAAGCCGCTAATCGCCACCGAGTGGCTAATCACTTTGTCTGCATTTTTTTCCGAAGAATTAGGATAGCCGTAATGCTCCTTGCTCAAATCCAAGCTGTATGGACCGCCGCTTTTGAGTCCGAAAACCACCCAGCTGGTTGATTCATAGTTGGTATTCCAAGTAATTACCGCCGTGTTGCTGGTGACGTTTATCGCGGCCTCATCGGTGATAATTAGCGCCCGCTGGCCGCCCGCGCCGCCGCCGCTTCCTCCGCCACCGTTGGTTTTTCCCTGGCTATCCATGTGTTGGAAACCCACCAAAACGCTGAAATTAGTGGTTTTGCCCTGCCAATCGTTTCCTTGTTGAGGCGGAAAAGAAACTGTTAAATCATATCGCGCGGTTTGCCCGGTTGGCAGATTCGACAAATAGGTTTCACCGACGCTATAAAAATCATATAAAGTTTTTGATCCTTTTGTTCCTCCATAGAGATCGCTTCCGTTTTGACTGATGATAATTTCCAGCGCCCGCGAAAGATCGCCGCTCGGAATCGGATCGGAAAATTGAATCGCCTCAATCGCGATTCTTTGCTCTTGACCGCTGTTATTGGTTGCCGAAATCCAGCGCGCCACCGTGTCGCCGGGATTAAAATTGCCTTCGCTGAAAATCGCGGGGCGGTGCGTTTGGCTCAAGGGCAACGAATCGCCATCAATATAAACAACCAAATTATCGCCATTGCCAAAAACGCCCAGCGGCAAAAAACCGAAGATCGCGGCGACTATAACCCGCGGAAACACCGCGCCAATTGATTTTTGATTAAATTTAAACATTTTTTAATTCACCAATTCGGCGCCTTCGTCAACTAAACCAGCCACCGCGCCGGACGGCTCAGGAGTTTCATCCGGCGGCGAATCATCCGCGTCATCCGACGAAGCTTTATTGTTTTCCTCATTATCATTTGCCGCCGCTTTCTCCGGATCGGCTACCGGATCGGGCTCTGCCGCCGGCTCAATGCTTTCTGTTATTTTGTCATTACTTTGATCTTGCCCCGATGTTCCCGGCAAAGCGGATTCTTCTTGATCGCCGGTAATTCCCAAACTATTGGCAAGTTCCCTTAAAGTTATCGTCATTAGCGGCACGGGAAGCTCGCCGTCGCCAAGCTGATTGGCTTCGCCCGGCGTGGGGGTTGGATCAATCCATTGGCCGGTGCCGTCGGGAATGCGCGCGAATGATTTGCCTTCGAGCGCGCCGTCATCGCCATAGGTGAAAAACACGCCATCAATCTCCTCAACCCCTTCGCCAATCGGTTGATCAAACAGCCGCACCGCTTCCTCGCCGGAATTTCTAATCTCAAAAGCTGGATCGCCATCGCGAAAAACCACCAAAAACCCGCCCGGATAAATAATTGTTGAGCCATTATTGGTGTTGCCCGAATGAATTTTTAAACCATCGCCATCTTCGCTGGTGTAAAGAAACCAGCCATTCAAATCAACGGGATGATTGTCGGCATTATAGAGCTCCACCCACTCACCGCCGGGCATCGGCGCGTCATCATCGCCAATCGGGTTGGGCAAGAATTCATTAATTACAATATTGGGATTATGGGTGCATCTAGGCATAGGCGGATTGCCGCCACCAGACACAGAATTAGACGCGCTAACCAAAGTGGCAATTTCTGCGCGATGATGAAATCCTTGCCCAAACTCCAGGTTATCCTGCCGCGCGTCAATCGCCAAAGCAAATTTGCAAGTTTTACCATTCGCATCGTTAAAACCATCGGCAAGCGTCGCTCTTAAAACCCAGCTGTCGCTTACACTAACCTCATATGCTCCAGTAGTAAAGTTTGCAAGCGATTGCGACTTTGAATAATCGCCGCCATTGAGCGCGCCGGATAAATCCAACGATAAATCCAACATTGAACATAACTCGCCATCTAAAGTTGATGTGGCGGTGGAGATTTTATAATATAGCGGCAAAGTTCCAATATTGCCAATGTTGACAGTTGAAAAAGACTCCCCGTCCGCGCCATTGATTGCCGGAGAGAACGCGTCGGCATTAACGGTTATCGCCAAAGTGCCCGCCTGCAAAACGTTTTCCGCGACGCTTTCCGTGTCGTTAAACATTGCCAATGTGCCGCAAAGCGCGGACAAGCCGCTCCAACTAATCGGAACCATCAGCGATATTAAAATGATTTTTGAAATACCCTTAAACATTTTTGTTTTCTTCTTTTTTGTCTGTTTTATTTTCTTCGGCCGTTTGCCGCCCTCTTTTATTTTTCGCGACCTCGCGCCAAATTTTTTTTGTTTCTTCCCAAACGATCAATGTCGCCGGCACGATCACCACCAGCGCGAATCCCGCCGGCTGGCGCATAAAATTCAACGCGTATCCCAAATATGGGATGGAAAACAAAACCTTGCCCTTCACGCTTCCCGCCGAAACTTCGGCGTTATCTTCGGAATTATTGGCGTCGCCCTTGGTGATATAGACCGGCTTGCCGTCAACAATCTTGATGTCTTTTATCCGGTGCGTCGTGGGAGTTTTGGTTTTGGAAATTTCGCCAAAGGTGATGACATCGCCGATTTTGTAATCCGCAAACGGCTTAATCACCACCACGCTTCCCGTGTGTATCGCCGGCTCCATTGACCCTGACAGCACCGTAAGCGCCCGGATATTCCCCGGCACCGGCAACATTGAAACTGCCAGCATCAAAACCAGCCCTGCCATCAATCCCAGAAAAATCCCATAAATAATTTTTATAATTTTCTTTCCCATTTTCCCATTTTTTTCAAAAATCAATTCATCCCATTCCCGGCTTTACAGTCCCGCCCGCGTCTATCGCGAGCAGGACAAAAAACCGAGAAA
>CAYOLX010000078.1:0-2302 GCA_964404915.1 uncultured Candidatus Saccharibacteria bacterium
TTCCTTTTTCATACAATCTTATTTTACAAAGTTGCATTTCAAAAGAAAATTTTAGTTTTTAAATGGATAGAAAAGAGATAGGCAAGAAAGTCATTGAGTGGATTTGCAGAATTTTTATCATAGCATTATTCTCAATGGCGTTAGGATCTATCTATATGGGCAGAGTCGATCTTGCAAAGCAAATGATTTGGGATATTTCTTGTATTGGCGGAGCAATATTAATTGCTGTTATTGTCGCAAAACACATTAAGCGGCAGGGTGGATGGGCAACTGATATTGTGATAGCATTTTTTGTTTCACTGTTTGTATTAAGAATTGCAGTTGTGCTATCGGATATATTCTATTCAGTGATAGAAACCACTCAATCCTTAATGGCACCAGAAAATGCTATGTTGATTTTTGGATTGTCTTTATTCGTTGTTATTCTATTCGCCCTCGCGATGGATAGCTTATACCAACGACATAAAGTTCGATCACAACAATCTTCACAACCAAGATAAGAAATTATCCCTCCTTTTTTTACAAACGCGGGTTTGGTGTATAATGGGGATATGAAATATCAAAATCAATCTAATATTTTTGACGACGCGCCGCTTTCGGTGGCGCAGTTTATTAAAAAAATCAACGCGCAGATTGAACCGATAAGCTGCAAAATCATTGGTGAAATCAGCGAAGTCAAACCCGGCCCCACGGGACATATTTATTTCTCTTTGAAAGATGAAAATAACGGCGCGGTGATCAGCTGCGCTCTCTGGAAATCTCGCGCCGATCTTTTCGGAATTCAATTAAAAGCGGGAATGAAAATCATCGCCTCGGGGCATTGCGAAGTCTACGCGCCCTCAGGACGATTGTCATTTATTTGCGACGCGATTGAATTAGCGGGCGAGGGAGCGTTGAAAGCCGCCTATGAGCAACTGCTCAAAAAACTTGATGGGGAAGGACTTTTCGCGCCGGAAAAAAAGCGCGCCATTCCCCGCTATTGCCGCAAAATCGGCATCATCACCGCCAAACAAGGCGCGGTGATCCATGATTTTTTAAACAATATCGGCAAGTTCGGTTTTCAAATTGAATTCATTGATTCGCGCGTGGAGGGCCAGCTGGCGGTCGGGGATTTGCTGGCGTCAATTGAAACCTTTCAAACGCGCAAAATTGATGTTTTGGTGATTATGCGCGGCGGCGGTTCGCTGGAAGCGATGCTGGCGTTTAACAATGAAACCATCGTGCGGCGCGTCGCCGCGTTTCCCGCGCCGGTGATCGCCGCCATCGGGCACGACAAGGATGTGCCGCTGGCGGCAATGGCCGCCGACGCGGCGGTTTCCACTCCCACCGCCGCGGCAAATTTATTGACTCAATCGTGGCAAGAAATTCCCCGGGCGCTGGACCGCTATGGGACAATTTCATTGCAAGGATACAAAAACGCGCTGGCGCGAAAAAATCTCCAACTCAAAGAATATGCCGCCATCTTAGCGCATTTCAAATTCATTCTGGAAAAAATAAACCGCCAACTTCAAGACGCCGCTCAATCGTCAATGGCAAAAATCAAAACCGCCCTGATCGCCGCCACGCAAAAAATCGCCCACTTTCAAGAATTGATCGCCGCCCGCGATCCCGCGCGGCAACTGCGGCTGGGCTATTGCATCGCCAAAATTAACGGCGCGATCGTCAAGCGCGCCGGCGCCGCGAAAGCCGGCGATGATATGGACATCATTTTGTCGGATGGTATAATAAACTCACAAGTGAAGAAAATACATTTATATGGCGGAAAAAAAGAAAACTAGCGCCGGCGCGCAAACGCCGCCGAATCAAAAAAGTTTGAGCGACAACCTAAAAGAGCTTGCCGAAATTTCGGCATGGTTTTCGGGTCAAAACGAATTAGACGTGGAATCGGGACTTGAAAAAGTCAAAACCGCCGCCGCGCTGATAAAATCCAGCAAAGATAAATTGGACAAACTGGAAAACGAATTCAAAGAAATCGAAAAAGATTTTTCTGGCGGCCCCTCAAATAACGAACCATTCGATAATCAATGAATCGCGAATCTCAACCCAATCCGCTTATCATTTCTTTTATCTATTGACATTAAATAAATTATTTACAATAATTACAACGTAAAGTCTCCTGCGCCTACTTTGTAGTGTGCAGGATTTTGTTTAATTAAGAAACACATGGTCAATGACAGGGTAAATATTTCAAAAAATGGGCACTCTTGAGCAAATCAAACGCTCATCATCTATAATCTTATGAGGTTATGCGATATGGGCAGAAAAATATATTTTGATTTGTTGTCCAAATGCTAAAAAATCG
>CAYOLX010000078.1:2402-3503 GCA_964404915.1 uncultured Candidatus Saccharibacteria bacterium
ACCCGCAAATCCAACTTCTCAAAATCATCATATTCAATTATCGGTTTCATAAATTGTTTGTTATAATTACGGTATTCAACATAACACAAAATTTATGGAAAATGAAGTTTATAAATTGCCGGAGTTACCATACCAATATAACGCGCTGGCGCCGCATATTTCCGAAAAGCAATTGACAATCCATCATCAAAAACACCATCAGGCCTATGTCAACGGCGCCAACGCACTGGCGCAAGCGCTGGCGGCGGCGCGGCAAAACAATGCCGGCTATGACGCCAAAGCCGTCGCCAAAGAATTGTCGTTTCAGCTTTCGGGGCACATTCTGCATTCGCTTTTTTGGCAAAACTTGCGCCCCAATCCAAAAAGCGAAAAAAATGATCCCGGCAATAAATTGTTGCAGATGATCAACCGCCAATTCAAAAGTTTTGATCGTTTTCGCCAAGAATTTTCCCTTTTGGCGTCAAGCGCGGAGGGAAGCGGCTGGGCGGCGCTGGCAATTGATTCGCGAACCAAAAAACTGATTCTTTTGCAAATTGAAAAGCATAATGTCAATTTGATTCCCGAAGCAAAGATATTGCTGGTTTTGGATGTTTTTGAGCACGCCTATTATTTGGACTATCAAAACGACCGCGCCAAATTCATCGCCGCTTTCTGGCATCTCGTCGATTGGGGCGAAGCCAACCGCCGCTTGAATGCCGCCCTCTTGTGATTGCGGGCGTTATGGTGTAGATTGGATTTGTTCGCAAAAATTAACTTATTTTCATATTGAAGCATTATGGCTTTTTTTAATTTATCCAAGAAAAACGGCGAGGGAAAAAATTACTGGGGATTGATCGTCGCCATCGTCGCGCTGGCAAGTTTTTCGTTCGGCAGCTGGACGGCAACTTCAAATTGCCCCAAACTGCCGCCCGCCGATGTTGATATGGCGCTGTTTTGGCAAACATGGCATGCCGTGGAAGACAATTTTGTGGACAAAGATCAAATTGACCGGCAAAAAATGATCTATGGCGCGATCTCGGGAATGGTGGCGGCGCTGGAAGACCCTTACACCGCGTTTTTCAATCCCGAAGATTCAAAAAAGTTCCTGGAAGACACCTCCGG
>CAYOLX010000079.1:0-3361 GCA_964404915.1 uncultured Candidatus Saccharibacteria bacterium
GAATTACAAAAAAGTTGTGGATTTTTTGTTTGGGCTAAATGAAGCTAATCGATCTCCGCGAGAGGGATGGCAGAGGGTGGGCGTTGAAAATCCCGAATCAATCGCCGAACACACGGCAATTTGCGCGCAAATCGCATTTGTTTTGGCGAAAATGGAAGGCGCCGATGCCAAACAAGCAGTGGTTTTGGCGTTGTTTCACGATATCGGAGAGATTCGCGCCGGCGATGATGATTTGATGGCGCAAATCTATCATGATAAAAATGGCGCGGAAACGAAAGCACGCATGGCGCAAATAGAAGAATTATTTTTAAAGGATGAATTCTCAAAAATTTTTGGAGAGCTGGATGAAAAAAATACCAAAGAAGCAATCATTGTCAAAGACGCGGATTTACTGGAATTGGCGATACAGGCAAAAGTTTATGAGCATTCGGGTTATCGCGCGGCGTTGTTGTTTATTGACGGGATGCGCAATAAATTGAAAACCGAATCGGCGAAAAAATTATTGGCCGAAATTGAAAAAAGCAAAATTGAAGATTGGTGGATGGCGATTCCCGAGATCGCGGTCATTGCCAAAAAAATTTCGGGCAAGAAATATTGTTAAAATTTTGCATGATGACATAATCGATAAGGTTGCGGTAAATATATAAATACAGTTTTATAGGGGTCGCACCCCTGCTACGCCAAAGCTTCGCAGGGGAACGACCCCTCAAAAATGCAATGCCGATTCATCTTAATTATCAGGGCACAATCTGCCAAAAGTGCGGGGCGGAGTTTATCGCCCACCAAAAAAATTGCCAATGTCCGGCTTGCGGTCAAGCGACGGACGATTTTTGCGACTTTTGCGCCGCGACTGTCGCGTCAATGAAAGATCACAAGCAGATTTATGGCAATTATTTTCCCGCAACTTGGTTTTCGGGATCGGTTGCCGACACAATCCAACAAATAATTTTTGAACTTTTTGACAACTTTGAAGCGGCCCCTTTAGCAAGATCAGGGCAAGCTCCAGATTTTTATCCGTTTGCCATTGAGCAGCTGGCGCGGATGGAATGGGAGCCGGGTCAAGAACATTTGGCGTTGCAGGCCGAGCAGATCGCGCTGGAGATTTTTGAAATCTACAAAACCGACCCCGATTTTTGCGGCAATAATCTCAAAACCAAACCCATCAACCCAAAATTAAAAAATTTCCAAAAAGACTCTTCAGCTTCGTAGCGTGCGGGCTAGATAACTTTTTACGGCTTTGTGATGAAAGGCAAAAATTGACTTTGCGCGAATTTTTGTTAGATTGGCGGTAGCACAAAAAATGCGTGCAGGAGGAATTATTGGTGACAAGTGTTGTAAATTTAGCAGAGGTTTTGCGGAGAGGTTTCCGAGCGAGACGCAAGGAGTGGCGGAAGAAATGCTTTTGCCAGCTTGTAGCGGATTATTGTACCTATTTCTGCGCAGCCCTTTAACGATAGTTTTAGAGCTGCGAGCAGGCAATAACAGATGGCTTTTTATTGATTACAACGGGAATTACTTAAGAATGTTTGTGTGGGAGGAAAACATTCTGAAGAATTTCAGGAAGCCATCTTTGCCGTATCAAGAATTGCAATCCTTTCCGCAAAAGGAGAAATCATTGAGGAAAAAAATCTGCAAGATTTCGAAATAGCTTTCTTGCAGGATCTTGTTGATTTTATAAAAAGTAAAGAATGGCGACATATTTTAGATTGCGGAGGAGATTTTTTATACAAACTTGGTAATAGGCAGCAGACTTTATCGAACGATTTGTGAGAATTCTACAAAATCTCTTGTTAAGATGTCGGGTTTATCAATTAGATGAACCTTCTTTTTTTATGCGCTTGACAAAGGGGCGGGTTGATATACAATGTAGGTATAATGTATGTATATATAATAAAGCAAAATTATGAGCGAAGTTATTAATTTTCGAATTGACAAAAAAACAAAAATTGAGGCGCAGGCGATTGCCCAAAAAATGGGACTTAATTTAAGCGATGTTTTGAAAGTGTTTTTAAGAAGTTTTGTCCGCGACAAAGATATCAGCATTAATTTAGAAGAGCCGTCCGATTGGTTTATCAGACAAATGATGGAAGTTAAAGAAGAAAGAAAAAGGGGCGAAGTGTCGCCGAAATTTTCCAATATGGAAGACGCGATAAAATGGCTTGATGGCGGCCGGAAAAGTTATGCGCGTTAATTTTGGTAAAAAATTTCGCAAACAATATCGAACTGCGCCAAAAGCAGTGCAGGAAACGCTCAAAGAGCGGTTGATGCTTTTTTCGCGGAATAAGTTTTCTCCATTATTGAATAATCATCAATTGAAGGGCAGGTTTGAAGGGTGCCGAAGCATTAATGTTGGTGGTGATTGGCGCGCGATTTTTGATGAATCCCAAAACGGCGATGTATTTTTTTCGCTTCTTGGCACCCATAGCCAGCTCTATAAAAGATAAGACCATATGCGCAAACTATATAGAATTTGCGTATTTTGATAAAATGAGATTGTGAAAAAACTATTTTCAGAATGAAATTTTTAGCTTTCGCGCGAGCCGGATGAGGAATGTCTGCTCGCAGTCTCGTTTTGTAGAAACGAGGGAGGCATATTGGGCTTAAATTTACAGGGGTTGAACCCCTGATAATTGGGATTTTGTTGGACAAGTTGCGGATAACGGGGTAGGGTTAAATAAAGGTCAAGGTTTATAATAATCAAATAATAAAAAATAAAAATACGAAAGGATTTGTGGGCAATATTGAAGATATCACCAAGGAAAATGAAAATTTTCGCAAGGTGCTCTACACCGGAAAATACAGCCAATTGGTGGTGATGAGTTTGAAGCCCGGCGAGGAGATTGGCGCCGAAGTTCATGAAGGGCACGATCAGTTCTTCCGCTTTGAAAAAGGCAAGGCGAAAGTGGTGATTGACGGCAATGAATATCAGGTGGAAGATGATTTCGCGGTGATCGTGCCCGCGGGCGCGAATCACAACGTGACCAATGTCGGCGACGAGGATATTAAACTCTACACCATTTACTCTCCCGCCGAGCACCGCGAGGGAGTGACGCACGCCGCCAAAGAAGCGGCAATGGCCGACGACGAACATTTCGACGGCACCACCACCGAACAATAGTTTAACCGGCAACAAAAAAACGCGGCAATCCGCGTTTTTGCGTTGCAAAGAGCGATGTTTTTGTTATGCTGATAGTCATAGGAACATATAATCATAGAATCATAGAATCGTAAAACTATAGAAACAAAAAAATAGACCTGCTGCGCAAAGATTTGCGCAACAAAATTTTCAGATTTCGTGCGAGCCGGATGAGGAGTGAGGAGGCATATTGAGGCTAAATATGCCGACGATTGACGAATTCGG
>CAYOLX010000080.1:0-3292 GCA_964404915.1 uncultured Candidatus Saccharibacteria bacterium
TGGGGGGAAAGGAATTCCCGCCCCGCCCTCGCTTTCGCCGCCGCCGAATTTCGTGTTTCGCTTTGCAAAATGCGCCACAGAAAAAAGAGGAGTTGTGTTTGCCCCACCCATGTGCACACAACGAATTTACTCCCGGAAAAATGTTTTATATCCTAGAGATATTGTAAATAGTATGGCGTTAAGTATCACTATGGTTGCACCCGCGGGAAGATCCAAAAAATAAGAAAGAATAATGCCGAAGAGTACGGAAACAAGCGCGAACATGCCGCCCAAGACAAGAGCGGTTTTGAAATTTTTGGAAACTTGCAAGGCCGTCACGGCGGGTAAAATCAAAAGCGCTGAAACCAGCATAATACCCACCACCTTCACCGAAAGCACGACGGTGATTGCGGTCAGGACGGTGAGCAGAGTGTTGATGAAGTTGGTTTTGATGCCGGTGGTTTTGGCGTATTCCTCGTCAAAAGTGGCAGAAAACAAATCCCAATAGAAAAAAGCGACAACAGCCAGAACAACAAAAGACAAAATCACGGTCAATATCGCTTCACTCGCGCTGATTGCCAAGATGTTGCCAAAAAGATAGCTGAATAAATCAACATTGAATCCCTTGGACAAGCTGGCTAAAATCACACCTCCAGCAATGCCCACGGCTGAAACAATGCCGATGGCCGCGTCGCCATAGACGCGTGCCTTTTCGCTGATTTTTAAAATAGCAATTGATGCCAAAGCAACAAGTGGCACGGCGATATAAAAAGGATAGAAGCCAAAAAATAGCCCCAAGGCAATAGCGCCAAAACTCACATGGGAAAGACCGTCGCCGATTAAAGACATCTTGCGAAGCACCAAAAAAATTCCCAGCGTTGAGCAAGCAATCGCCACGAATGATCCGGCGATAAAAGCTTTTTGAATGAATGAATATTGCAGTATTTGAATAATGTCCATATTAGTTATGCTGATGCCAAATAATATGCCCGCCTTTCTTTTCAAAACAAGAGGCGATGTCTTTTCCTTCCGGGCAAAAATCGTTGATGTTTCCGAAAAAGACCAATTTGCGGTCAATATACAAAAGCTTATTAGCGTATTTTCCGATATAGCCGGTGTCGTGGGTGATGAGAATAATGGTAGTTTTCGTTTCTTTGTTTAATTTTTCAAGTCGGGCAAAAAATTGCTCGCGGGAGTTTGGATCGAGAGCAGTTGACGGCTCGTCTAAAATGAGAATATTTGGTTTTGAGATAAGTGCGCGAGCCAACATCACTTTTTGCTGTTGTCCGCCGGATAATTCAGAAATAAGTTTGCTTTTCAGATCAATTATTCCAATGTCTTCAAGCATAGCGTCAATTTCCTGCCAGTCGGAAGCGGTAATACTTTTTTGCCGTTTTTTAGTAGATAATAAACCAAGCGACACCACCTCGCCGACGCTCGCCGGAAAAAGCGGATTGACGCCGGTGTGCTTTTGCGGGAGGTAGCCGATTTTTTGCCACTCGCCAAACTTGGCGCTGTCTTGCCCAAAAAGCACAATCCTGCCTTCATATGAGGGCGAGAGGCCAAGAAGCGTTTTGGCCAGCGTAGTTTTTCCGCCGCCATTTGGACCGACCAACCCCACAAAATCACCCTGCTCTATTTGGCAGGAAACATTTTGCAGGGCGACAGTTGCGCCATAACGGACAGATAGGTTATTTACATCAATAATCGCGGCCATAATTATTGTTGACAGCCAAGTCCGAGGCTAAGATTTTTCAAATTGCCTTCCATAAGTGAAACAAATGTCGCGCCGGCTTCATAATCTTCCTTTGCCAGGTTATGCGCGCCGTTTAAAAGAAGCAGTTTGGCGTTGGTTTCGCGGGCTAAAGTCTCGGCAATTTTTGGACTGGTCAATTCCTCGTAGAAAACATAACCAATGTTATCTTTTTTGATTTGCTCGGTGAGGGCAATCATGTCTTTGGCGGACGGTTCTGCGTCAGGAGAAAATCCTTGAGCGGAAACATACTCCAAACCGTATCTTTTCGCCATGTAGCCAAAAGCATAGTGTCCGCCATAAACGATGCTTTTTGTTTTGCAGGCAGATAAAGTATTTTTATATGCGCTGTCTAATTCGGCAAGTTTTGCCTGATAATTTCTCAAATTATTCTGATAATACTCGGCGTTTTGCGGATCAACTTCAACAAGCGCTTTAGCGATATTTTCAGCCATTATTTTGGCATTATCAAAATCAAGCCAAATGTGCGGATCAACTCCGCCATGGTGGTGATGTCCTTGTTCGTCTTCATGATGGCCGGCTTCTTTATGTTCGGTTTCTTCTTCGTGCTCGTGTTCATGATCGTGTTCGTCTTCCTCCTTCATCATTTCAATACCAACGCTGGCATCAACCACCTTTACCTTTTTATCAGCGCTTTCAATGATGTCATGCGCCCATGGTTCCATAAATTCGCCGGTATAGACAAAAATTGCGGCGTTGTTGATTTTGGTAATATCACTTGGCTTTGGTTCATAGGCGTGCGCCTCAACCCCAGGAGGAAGAAGAAGTGTTACATTAACTTTGTCCCCGCCGATTGCTTTGGCAAAATCATATTGCGGGAAAAGAGTGGTAACAACCGATATTTTTTCAGAATCAGTATTTGATTTTTGGGCAATGTTTAATATCGCAAAAATTCCCAAACCGATAATTGCAATAACCCCGACAACGAATAGTATTTTTTTCATAATTTTTCTTAAATTAATAATTAAACTTGGCATTTGTGGCAATAGCCATAAAATTCAAGCGAATGGTTAATAATATTAAACTTGTTTTGCTTGGCAATTTGTTTTTCTTGTTTTTCCAAATGGTTGCCGATTTCAACTTTACTGATTGAATTGCACACTAGGCAGACAAGATGATGGTGGTGATCTTGAGGAATCTCAAAATAATCAACGCCCGCGATTGTATTTTTTATGATGATATTGTTCTTTTTTAAAAATTGAAGTTCGCGATAAATGGTAGAGCGATCAGGCTTGATTTTCTTAACTTTTAATTTTTCGACCACTTCTTGTTTTGATAAAAGACAGCGGTTGTCAGACAAAACATCAATAATTGCTTTTTTAATTTTTGTCAGACGACCGCCGGAAGATTGAATTATTTTGTGAATTGTATTCATAATTGTTATTGCACCCATGTTGCATTTAGTATAATCCGTTGGTTTGAATAAGTCAAATAGATATGCTATTATTGACTAATACAGGCGGCGCGCCAACTTTGTTGGCACGAAATTCGGCGGCGGCGAAAGCGAGGGCGGGGCGGGAATTCCTTTCCCCCCAACCC
>CAYOLX010000081.1:0-756 GCA_964404915.1 uncultured Candidatus Saccharibacteria bacterium
GATTGAAAATTGGATAAACTTCAAAAAAACCGCCGAATGCGATTTTTGCCGCCTGCGGCCAACCCCCGCGGAATTTGAGCTCTATTACATAATATAACAAATCTGAAAAATCAAAACCGCGCTTTTTTAAAGCGCGGTTTTGATTTTTGTCTTGATTTTTAAAATTCAATTGCTGCCGTTTGACCACATTTGCCGGCGCAATTCGGCGATAAGCTGGTTTATTAACTGGATTAACGTTTGCCTGATTTCTTCAATTTTCGCCAAAACTTTGTCCCGCTCAAGATCCTGCCGTTTCTTGTCAATTTTGATGTCGTTGACACAGCGGCCATTCTCGCAAATTTTCCCGGACAAAGCGCAATTAACATCATTCTGCCATATTGATTCACTGGTGCAAGAATTGTTCAAACACCCGTTTTGAATAATTTCTTTTTGCGTCCAATTTCCGTTGCATTGGTATTTTGAAGTTGTTTTATCCGCGCCACAATCCTGCGCCAATCCCTCTTTTTTGCCGCACGAATCATACCAATACAAATTGCCGTTATCGCATTTTTTGCTCGCATGGCTTGCGCAACTCAAAACGCATTTACCTTTGGAACATTCTTTGCCCGAAACGCAGCTGCCGCAATTGACGGTACCGCCGCAACCATCGTCCCACGAACCGCATTGGTAATTGCCCAATGTGGCGCAAGTTTTGGGAGTGCAAGCCGCGGCGCACACGCCCTCGCCCGAGCACGACTGTCCCGCGGGGCAATCGGT
>CAYOLX010000081.1:856-3289 GCA_964404915.1 uncultured Candidatus Saccharibacteria bacterium
GGTTCCGGAACATTGTTTTTTACCGGCGGCGGAACATTCGTCGGTGCAGGATGAATAAACTACCGAAAAGTCAACGCCGCTGTCGGTTGATCGATCCCATGATCCGGCGCCGGACGCCGAGCAAGCGGTAAACGACTTCTTTCCCGCAACCTGCCACTCGTAAGTCCAACTGTTGGTATGACACGAATTATTGCCAGTGGCTTGAACCGCGGTATAACCGGCGGGCAGGCCGGAAACAACGCGGGCGCAATAACTGGCGCCGGCAGATAGGGTTTTGGACCATTTGCCTTTGGAGTCGGCAGTAGCTTCGCCATTGCTACCGCAAAGGAATATTTTGGCATTGGGAATGCCTTCGCCGGTCGATTTGGCTACTTTTCCGGAAACCGTTACCAAAGCCGCGGCGCACACGCCCTCGCCCGAGCACGACTGTCCCGCGGGGCAATCGGTTTTGGCGCCCCATTCAAGGCAGGAATCATTGTCGTAATTTCCGCAGGTTTGATATCCGGCGGTTCCGGAACATTGTTTTTTACCGGCGGCGGAACATTCGTCGGTGCAGGATGAAGCGGCGGTAACGGTTATGAAAAGTTTTTCGGTTTTATCGCCAAACCATTCCACGCCATCTTGCACCATTTGCCATTGAAAACCGTATGTTCCCGGCGTTGCCGGGGCGGTTACATTAAACTTAAACGTTTTTGAACCTCCGTAAACAATCGTTTCGTTGGCAGACAAACCAACGCGCCCCTTGCCCCAAACAATATTATCTTGAGGGCTCTGCGAACCCAAGCGATAAGCGTCATCCGCCGTCCAATCATAATCGCCGGCGTTGCGCATAACTATCGACACCGAATAATTTTGGCCGCTGACCATTGTTTCGGGCACCGACTGGCTGACAAAAGAAGCTCCGTTGACCGAAGTGCAATCTTTTTTGCAGGACATATTCGGAATTTGCCCGTCGAAACTAACTTTTTTAAATTGCGCTCCGGAAGTTTCTTTTGAAAAATCGACATTTAAGGAATCATTGCCGATTGTATACGAATATCCGGATACGCCGCTAACCGGATTATTATAGACTTCGACGTTTTTAAAGTCGTCGATAACAAATCCCTGTTGCGAATTCGTAATTTTATTATTGTAGACCGAACCGCCGTACGACATCGTTTTATACCAGCTGTGGGCGCCAAGATACAGGCCGTAGCCGCAACGTTTTTTCGGACCGCAATCAATTGTGTTTTGAGTTGTTGTCGTGCCAGTATAATTGCCGCTGGTGGAGGTCCAGGCATGCAGCATTAAACCGACAAACGCGGCGCCCGACCAAGCACCGGTATGCCGAATTTTGTTGTTTTTAATCGTGCAATTCTGGCAACCTCCCAAGATAAAGTCGATATCGGTACCGTTGACAAATTCATTGTTTTCAAAAACGCAAGAAAAACAATCATGGACTGTCAAGCCGTCAGCCCACATCATTCTTACGTTATGAACGCCGTTGGAAGAAAAAAGGCTGTTTACGACGCGATTGTTCGTTATGCCGGCACCTCCCATCTCCATCCCGGTGCCGCACAACGCGTTCTTGCTCACGCTGTTGGTAAATTGGAAGTTTGACGCGTGCGCCCAGATATTATACCCCCCGCTGGTATTGTGCGATTTGCATTTCGACACCGATGCGGAATCGGCGCGGCCACTTTTATTCCCGTTAATTATCAAATGATCGATAATCGTTCCTTTTTGGTTGATATATAGAATGCCGGGATTTCCGTCAAACGCCGGCATGGCAATCAATTCCGCGCAATCGTCGGCTTGGCAGCGCGGCATCGAAGCATCTTTGCCTTTGGTGCGCAAAGTTATCGGTTTGGCATTAATATTCACGCGATGAAGCACGTAATATTTGCCCGCCGGCAATTCCACAATATCGTTGGCCGCCGCGCGGCTGATACACCCTTGTATAACCGATGAAGCGTCTTTGGCGTTTTCGTTGTAACTGGACAACATATCGCAGGAAATCGTGGCCGCGTTCACCCGGTTTAAAAACGGGCAAAAAAATCCGTATATAAAAGCGCCGACTGCCGTCATTATCGCAAAAATTTTTTTCATTTTTTTTATTATTATTTTGCCGGTACCGCCGGAAATTTCGTCGGTTTGACGGTAAACGACATATATTTTCATTTTAACACACAAAAAAAAATGATTCAAACAAAAATAGGCCGTTCTTGACCCGCTTCTTTGTCGTGTCACTCGCAATTTATCGCCGCAGGGCGTTTTTTATCCGTTGCACGGCAGTGATATTGGTTAAAATCGCCAATACCGTCAAAATAGACACTGCCAATGTCGCCTCATCAACCGCAAGCAAAAAAATAATCCCCGCGTAAACCAACAAGCGCTCGGCGCGCGACATCAGCCCCCCTTTCATCTCGGCGGCAACCAAATCTTTTTCTTTTG
>CAYOLX010000082.1:0-3275 GCA_964404915.1 uncultured Candidatus Saccharibacteria bacterium
AATCTTAAATCTAGATTTGGTATTTCGTGCCTTCTTTGGAATCGGTAAAATATTAATCGCGGAAATCCTCAGCCTTTAATCCGGACTGCAGTAAAATTGACTGAAAAGTGCCATAAGGAATTTCTTTGCATGTCATCTTGACAGTCACATTGCGCGCGGGATTGCCATTTTTTCGGAAACGCGCGTGCGACCCTTTCTGCCGTATAAAAAAGAACCCCTCTTTCTCAAGGGTTTTTAACACCGCCTTCAACAATATTGGATTAGGCATATTTTAGCACCGAAGACACCAAATCCGGCCGCCCGACTTTGTTGAAGTCAGAAACCGGAACGTCTTCAAAATGAAGCTCCAGCGCTTCTTGCAAGCACGCCAAAGCTTCCTTACGGGTTTTGCCGAAACTGGAAATCGCGGTATTTAAATTCCACGCCACATAATATTTTCCTTCTTTCCAAACCACATTTTTTAATTCGATCTTACGCATAATACTATTTTATGTTCTTACATTAACACACGACCAAAATAATACAATTATGGGTCTGTTGCCGAATTGGCTTTGAAGCGAAATTTTCAGATTTCGCGCGAGCCAAATGAGAAAAGAGGAGGCATACTTGGCTTAAAGTATGCTGACGATTGACGAATTTGACGCAGCCGAAAGATGGAAATTGCAGCCAAAACCAATTCGGCAACAGACCCATTATATGCGATATTTTGTCCCCTCTTTGGTGTCGTAGATTTTAACGCCCATTGCCAGCAGGCGGTCGCGGATTGCGTCGGATTTGGCAAAGTCCTTTGCGGCGCGGGCGGCGTCGCGTTCTTTGATCAGCGATTCAATAAATTCATCGCTTTTTGCCTGATCAAATTTCATAAAGCCCAAAAACGAACCAATTTGGCGCAAAAATTCAAATGTCCGCCGGCCGGATTTTTCTTTTTGATTTTGCGCGCGGATAAAATCAAACAGCGCGGCAAACGCCCGCGGAGTATTTAAATCATTATCCAGCGCGGCACAAAACTTTTCTCGCGCTTCGCTAACCGCCGCTTCATCGTCTTTATCATCATAGGCAGAATCAACTTTGTTAAAAATAAATTCGTTGACGCGGGCAAGCCCGTTTTTGGCTTGATCCAACGCCTGATCGTTAAAATCAATCCCCGCGCGATAATGATTGGAAAGGAAGAAGTAGCGCAAAACCCGATAGTCATATTGCTTTAAAACATCGCGGATGGTTTTGAAGTTTCCCAATGATTTGGACATTTTTTGCGCGTTGATATTCAGAAATCCGGTGTGCATCCAATAGCGCACGAACGGCACCTTGCCGGTGATTGATTCTATTTGCGTGATCTCGGCTTCATGATGCGGAAAAATTAAGTCAATCGCCCCGCCGTGGATGTCGTATTGCGGACCAAATTCGGCTTCGGTGATGGCAGTATCCTCAATGTGCCAACCGGGACGCCCCTTGCCCAATTCCGTTTCCCAAGACGGCTCCCCTTCCTTTGACGCTTTCCACAAGCAAAAATCATTCCAACCCCGCTTGAAATCGCTTTCATCAATGCGCGACACGCCATCAGTTTCTTTCACTTCGGTGCGCCCCGACAACTTGCCATAATCTTTAAATTTGGCAATTTCAAAATACCAACTGCCGTCCGGCGCCTGATATGCCAAATCTTTATCAATCATCCGCTTCACTTGGCTGACAATGTTTTCAATATAATCCGTAGCCCGCGCGAATTTGTCCACCGCGTCATTGCCCAATGCCAGCATATCTTCTTTGTAAATTTTTTCATATTCGTCGGCCAATTCTCTCCAAGAGATATTTCTCTCTTGTGCGCGCTGGATAATTTTGTCGTCAATATCAGTAATGTTTTGCAGATAGTTCACCGCAAAACCGCGATGCCGCAGATATTTGACGATAAAATCAAACTGCGTGTAGGTTTTGGCATGCCCCAAATGCGGAAAATCATAGACCGTCGGTCCGCAAACAAAAAACTTAATCTTCCCCTCTTCTATCGGCGATAATTCTTGCGTCGATTTTGACAACGTGCTGTATATTTTTATATTATTCATATTTTTAAATTACTTTGAATTACGAAACTCGTTGAGGCGAGTGTTTTTGCCGGAGCATTATTTTGCGCGATCGGCGCAAAATACTAGGAAATTTTATAGCAATAAAATTTCCGTGCTCCGCAAAAATGCTTGCCGAATAAGAGTTTCGTAATTCAAAGTAAATTATCTTTGGCGCTGACGATTTTTAATATAATTTTTGATTGATTCCAAAGAAACCCGCCAATTGCGGCCGTTTTTGTGTGCGTCAATCTTGCCTTGCCGCGCCAATAAATTCAAATACTTTTCCGAATACGGCGTCAACTTGGCAATTTCGGAAAGCAGAAAATATGTTTGATTTTTTGAAGTTATCGGCAACAGCGCATTTAAATAAATATCCAAAGATCTTTCAACTGCGCGCGCGATAAAATTCACAAACGGAGGAAAATCATCATTATCGGCCCGCGCCAATGTTTGATAATATCTTTTCCGATCGTTTTTTAAAACCACTGCCAATGGATAACCTGCTCTCATCAACAGCAGATCCATCAACAATCGCGCCGTGCGGCCGTTGCCGTCAAAAAAGGGATGGATATGAACAATTTTATGGTGCGCCAGCGCGGCGAACTCAACCGGATGCATTTTCTTTTCATTGGCATTGATCCAATTGACCGCGCGCCGCATTAAATTCGGCACCTCAAACGCATCCGGCGGGCGATGGCGCGCGCCGCCGATAATCACATTGCCGGTGCGATATGAGCCGGCGATATCCGACGCGGTTTCTTTAACCACCAATTTTTGCAAATTTCTGATCGTGGTTTCCAAAATGTTGCCGTGTTTATTTTGATCAACCAAATCATACAAATAACCCAGCGCATCTTGGTGATCTTTGGCTTCCAGATGATCTTTTAGCGGCTTGCCTTTAATCGTGATTCCTTCGTTAATAACAAGAAATGTTTCTTTTAGCGTGAGAGAATTGCCTTCAATCGCGTTAGAGTTATAGGTCATTTCAATCGCAAACTGCTCTCTCAATTTTTTCACTTTATCAGCCGGAAGCGGCCGCAATGATTGCAAGCGGGAAAATTTTTCATCAATTCTTTTTTGCAACTGCAAATCCAAATATGCCATAGCTTTATGCATAAACCTTAATATGGTATGCCTTTATATTTGCACTATACCATATTAAGAAAACCCCCCGCAAGCCCCAACGATTCACGATTTTGATGGGTCTGTTGCCGAATT
>CAYOLX010000083.1:0-3249 GCA_964404915.1 uncultured Candidatus Saccharibacteria bacterium
CGGGGCAAGGCCGGAGAGTGGAATATAAAAAGTTTTAAGATTAGTAGCAAGACTGTGCCAAAGTAGTAAAGTTGGTTTTTGTTCAAAAATGAGGTAGAATGGTCTGTGATATATCCTCAACATTTATGATTTTTAAAAAAGATACTTTTGAAAAAGATATTATTGTCGATGATAAGTTAATATCGCGAATTGACAAAGAATTGTTTAAAATGCCGCATTACTGTCCCGAAAGCCATTATCTTGATGTTGCCTCAAAAGAATACTTTTTTGGCCTCGTTGTTTTGCGGCATTATCTGAAGCTTGCCGGAGATCGTTATTTTGCTTTCGAAGTCAAGGCCAAAAATATTGATCTTTTTATGCTTACCCCCAGCATTTCTTCGCCATCCGGACCGGGATCGGATTCACAAGCAATTAAAATATATTTCGGAAATCTTGAAACATATCTTGTCGATTCTTCACAATTCGGGTTTGAGCCATTAATTTTGAACCGTTTTGATAAAGTTTATTGCTATCTGCCGTCAATGCGCGGCGAAGAACCGGACGCAAGGCATTTAAATCAATTTTTTCACTGTGAAATGGAAATGAAAGGAACCCTCATCGATCTTGTCCCTGTAGTGGAGGGGTATATCAAATGCCTTTGCGCGACGATGCTTAAGATGAATGCCATAATAGAGCGTTTAAGCGACAAGCCGGAGAAAACTAGAACTGTGCTTGAGCGGATTATTGAATCGGATTTTTTCCCGTCGATGGAATTTGACGACGGAGTCCGAATGCTTTCCGGGACTAATGGAAAAGAATTTGTAAATTTTACAAGGCACGGCAGAGATATTACAAATACCGGAGAAGCGAAATTGGCGCAAATAGCCAAATTTAATTTGCCATTTTGGTTAAAAAATTTTGATCGCGATCGAGTGCCGTTTTATCAAAAACCTTGGCCGAATAATCCCGAAAAAACCGTTAATGCCGATTTGATTTTTCCGGCTCTAATTGATGGAGCGTTCGGAGGAGAAGTCGTGGGGAGCGGTCAGCGGCAGGATGATCCTTTGGAAATGTACGAATCTTTAAAAAGGCAGGGAGAAATATCGGCAAAGCCCTACGAATGGTATATCAATCTACGCCGATTGCCGAACTATGCGACAACATCGGGTTTTGGTCTTGGCATTGAAAGATTTTTGGCATGGGCATTGGCAAAAAATTGCGTCAAAGATGTTATAATTTATCCGCGATTGAAGAATATCGCGTCCACACCATAAGATTATGAATCAAAAGGAATTCAAGAATTTTTTCGCTTCTTATGCTCAAAATGTTGATAATGCCAACAAATTAATGTTTTGGAAATTATCGGATAAGATAATAATGGAAATAATTAAAAAACATATTTCGATTGATGCGCCTCAAAATAGCATAATTTTTGACGCGGGCGGAGGGACAGGAAGATGGATTTGCGATCTTGCCAAAATATATCAAACTAATTTTGCGCTTTATGACTTGTCCGAAGATATGCTCAAACAAGCCGAAAATAATATTCGCGAAGCGGGAATGGAAAAACGCGTTAAAATCATGCAAGGAGACATGACTGAAATCAGTGCTGTTCCAACCGCATCAATGGACTATATAATAAGCATTTACAATCCGATAAGTTTTATTGAAGAAAAAGAAAAAGCGGTGTCCGAGCTGTTTCGAATTTTAAAAAAAGGCGGCGTAATAATGATAATGGGGCAAGGGTATTTTAATGCTGTGGCTTCAAAAATAAACAATTACCTTGTTGGCTACAATGAACTACGGGCAATTGTTTCCGAATATCAAATCAAATGGAATGATGCTGTCCCAAAATTGAACATTTTCTCTCAAGAATCAATGGAGCTCTTATTGGCAAATGCGGGATTTGTTCCAATTAGTACTTATGGCGTTCCTTGCTTTGTCCAGCCGGGGGTCGAAGATTTTGAGCCGACAAATTCTCAAAAAAGCCGCGTCTCTAAAGCCCTTGAAGATGGCAAGTTTTTTAATACTATTTTTGATGTTGAAATGCGTTTTAATTCGCGAAAAACCGTTGTCAATCGGGGAATGAATATATTCTCGGTGGCGAAAAAACAATGAAAAAATTATTTGTTCCCGACAAACTAAAAAAGGGCGATACCATCGCGCTTATCAGCCCTTCGGCGGGGTTGGCTCCTTTTGCGATGCATAGGATAAATCAAGCGGTTAATTTCTTCGAAAGTCAAGGGTTTAGCGTAAAAATTGCAAAAAACGCGCTAAAAAATGCGGGGTATGTTTCAGCTTCTGCCATTGATCGCGCGCGGGATTTCAATGAAGTTTTTTCCGATACCGAGGTTAAGTGTGTAATGGCGACAATCGGCGGTAATCATTCCAATCAAATACTTCGTTTTATAGACTGGGATTGCGCGCGAAAAAATCCCAAAATTTTTGTTGGTTATTCCGATATTACCGTGTTGCATATGGCTCTTATGTCTCAGGCTAATCTGCAGACATATTATGGTCCTTGCGCGATGACTCAATTCGGAGAAAATCCAAGAGTTTTTGATTATACTTGGGAGTATTTTAAAAAAGCTTTGTTTGACGCAAGGACAGAAAAAGACATCAGCGTCAAAGCTTCAGATTTTTTTTGTGAAGACGCGTCGCTGAATTGGTTTAAAAAAGAAGATTTAAAAAAAATCCGTCAAACCGAAAAAAATGATGGCTTGATTTGGTGGCGCAAGGGGAAAGCAAAGGGAGCGATTGCCGGCGGATGCGTGCCTTCAATAAATCATTTGCTTGGCACAAAGTATTGGCTTGATCCAAAGGGCAGTGTTTTTTTCATAGACATTCCCGAAGGAATATCATTTGATAAAGGCCTTGCCGTTAGTGAAGCGGATTCATATCTTGCCGATCTTGCCAATGCCGGTATTTTTGAAAATATCGCTGGCTTGGTTGTTGGAAGGCCGTATCGTTATTCCGCCGAAGATTTGAACATTCTCAAAACAATCGTTATCGGCTACGCGAAAAATAAAAATTATCCCATTCTCGCTTGCGCCAACATCGGCCATGTCGATCCCGTTATCACCCTTCCCTATGGAGCGAACGCCGTTCTTGATTCGGGTGCCGACCTTTTTTCTTTCCGACGGTAAAATTGCAAAAAAACAGCCTTGGAATTTTCCAAAGCTAAAAAAATCTCATTAACAATTCGGTGCCCATGCCGCTTACAAAGAGTCGCTCTTTTTTGTTGCTGAGCAATCTTTCCATCCAGTTGCT
>CAYOLX010000084.1:0-3232 GCA_964404915.1 uncultured Candidatus Saccharibacteria bacterium
ATTGCTCATCAACTATTAACTATTCTCCTTCGCAGCGCCAGTCAACGCGGGATTCTTTGGCGGCGATATCAATCACGCAGACGGCAACGCAGTCTTTGCGATAGGCGAGAATGTTGATTTCCCACGCGCCGGCGGTTTCGTCGCAAAAATGTTCGTCTTGGGCGCTCCCCTCCCAGGCGCATTTGCCGGTGTCAAAAAGATGGCGGGCTTCAAAAATATTCATTGTTTTGCCGTTCGGCGCGGCGCAGGTTTCAATTTCAATATATGCCAGCTCATCATTAACAATGCAACGGCGATTTGGTTTTTCGCCAATCAATTCTTTGCCGGCGGCAACGCAATCCTCAAAAGTGGCAATGGAAGATGTGGCGTTTTGGCCGTTTTCGGCGGTGGTTGTCGCGATCGGATTTTTGTTTTCAAAAGGAGCGGGCGGCAACTTTGAAAACCGGCGCGACTCCCAAATTCCGGCGCCGATGATCGCGGCGATCGCCAAAAAAATCAAAATGCAGTGAATTTTTTTCATAATTTCGCGTTGATTTCAATTAAATTTTTCGGGGTTTGGCTCAAAATTTCAACCTTGCCGTTTTTCATCCGGCACAAATCTTCAACGCGGATGCCTCCCCAACAGGGATGATATAATCCTGGCTCCACGGTGAAAACCATATCGTTTTTTAAGAATCCTTCTCCTGCCGGCGATAAATTGGGCAATTCGTGGATGTTGATGCCCACTCCGTGCCCCAATCCGTGGGTGAAAAATCGGTCTTGTCCGGCGGCGGCAAAATTATTGACGGCGTTTTCAAAGATTTTCGCTGGCGATGCTCCCGCCTTGCATTCGGCAATTGCTTTTTGTTGAATTTGCAAAACAAGATCATAGAGAGTTTTAAATTTTTCCGTTGCCTTGCCCAAAAACACCGTGCGGGTCATGTCCGAATCATAATTTTTATATCTCGCGCCCAAGTCAATGACGATCATTTCCCCCGCTTTGAGTTTTTTGTTTGATCCTTCATAGTGCGGGTCGGCGGAATTTTTTCCCGAGGCGACAATCGGATCAAACGAGCATTTTTGCGCGCCCATATCCTGCATCAATTCCAAAATTTTTCGCTTCAAAAACAACTCCGTTATTCCGGGCTTGATCAATTTCAGCAACGCGGCGAAAGTTTTGTCGGTGACGCGCGCGGCTTTCCTGATGAGTTTTATTTCCGATTCATCCTTGATTTGGCGGAATTGTTCCGCCGCGCCCGATATCGGAATTAATTTTTTGCCCCGCAGGGATTTTTTGAAAATTTCATAACGGGAGAACGACAAATCTTCCCGCTCAAAGCCGACGGCGCGGCAATTTGCCAACTGTTTGGCGGCAAACGCCGCCATTGAATCGCCGCGCTTCAACCAAAGCTGATTTTTCGCGGCAATCGCGTTTTCAATCCGGCTGTGATAAAAAATTGATGAAACCAGCCGCCATTTGTTTTTATAAACAATCAGCAAAAATCCTTTCTCGGAATCAAAATTATCAACGCCGGTCAAATAAAAGATATTGGCCGGGTTGGTGATAATCATCGCGTCCAGCTCTTGCTTGGCGATAAATTTTTGGAGTTTTTCAAGACGAGCATTCATTTTACTTTTTGATAAAAATAGATTAGATTAAAGGCAACGAACAAAAAAATATTAACACAAAAAGAATGGATAAGAAAGAAGAAAAAGGCAAAAAAGAAAACAATTTGCTGTTTGAGAAAAAATTCGCGTTTGATATTTGGGATGATGCCACTGTCAAAAAATGCTTTGATTTTTGCGAGGGCTACAAAGAATTTTTAAGCGAATGCAAAACCGAGCGCAAAACCGTTGCCTATGCCGAAAAAAAAGCCAAAGAAGCCGGTTTTGAGCGGTTGGAACACATCGGTCAATCCGGCAAAAACGGCTTTAATCGGCCGGTATATTCAATCAACCGCGGCAAATCAATAATTTTGTCAAAGCCCGGAAGGAAGCCGTTAAAAGGCGGCGCGCGAATAATTTTAGCACACATTGATTCTCCTCGATTGGATTTAAAAATAAAACCGTTATTTGAGGGCGAACATATCGCGTTTCTAAAAACTCATTATTACGGCGGGATCAGAAAATACCAGTGGACAGCTTTGCCGTTGGCGATTTACGGCGTAATTATCAAGCAAGACGGATCAAAAGTGGAAGTATCCGTTGGCGATAAACCCGAAGATCCTGTTTTTATGATTACCGATCTATTGCCGCACTTGGCAAAACAACAGGAAGAAAAAAAATTATCCGAAGCGATAACCGCCGAAAGCTTGAATGTGGTTGCTGGCAGTATGGCGGTCAAAAATGGAGATGATAAGGATAAAGACGCGGTTAAGAAAAATTTGCTGAAATTATTAAATAAAAAATATGGTATTGCCGAAGAAGATTTTGTTTCCGCGGACTTGGAATTGGTTCCCGCCGGACGCGCCAGAGATCTGGGCATTGATCGGAGCATGATTGCCGGATATGCCCACGATGACCGGGTTTGCGCCTATGGCGCGATTCAATCGCTTTTTGACGCCAAACAAAACGAACACGCGGCAATTGTTGTTTTAACCGATAAAGAAGAAATCGGCAGCGAGGGCAATACGGGCGCGGGTTCAAATTATATCACCGATTTCGTCAGCGAGTTGCTTTATTCGGAAACCGGCGAACATAATGAAAATTATTTGCGCGATATTTTAACTTTATCAAAGGCGATATCCGCGGATGTGACCGCGGGATTTGATCCGGATTATGCTGATGTATTTGATTCGTTAAATACCGCCAGAATCGGCGCGGGCGTGGTGGTGGAAAAGCATTGCGGGCACCACGGAAAATATGATACCAGCGAAGCGACTGCCGAATATATGGCGTTTGTGAGAAATTTTTTAAACGCAAGCAAAATCAATTGGCAAACCGGAGGGTTGGGCAAAGTTGATATAGGCGGCGACGCGACCATCGCGGTGTTTTTCGCGCGCAATAATATTGATGTGGTTGACATTGGGCCGGCATTGCTATCAATGCACGCGCCGTTTGAGATCGCGTCAAAGGCCGATATCTATTCGGCATATTTGGCATATAGGGCTTTCTACGAAGCTTAAAAGAAGCTCCAAGAACCAAATTCCAATTTCTCCCGCCTTGCGGGATCTCGCGAAGCGAGACAAATAATGAGAGTGTAGAAAAACTATCTTTCAACTGCAATTTCCATTTTTCGGCTGCGAAAAATTCG
>CAYOLX010000085.1:0-3183 GCA_964404915.1 uncultured Candidatus Saccharibacteria bacterium
TATGAAAAGCAAAAAAGAAAATATGGTTGACGAGCATTTGTTGCATATTATCAAAAATACCACAGCGTTTGATCGAATGGTCTGGCTGAAGAAAAACATTGATTTTTTCAAAAAAATGCAAACCCGAAAACAAAATTCACGGATTAAAAAGAATAAGATTTAAGATTTGGGATTCAAAATTTAAAAATAAGCACAAACTAAAACCGCCTCCGTATATCGGAGGCGTTTGTATAAAAAAAGAGAAGTAATATTTTGTCAAGGTTAACAGGCGGGGAGTTTTGGGGTATGATGGAAATATGAAAAAGGTAAATATCTATCAAAAATATCGAGGCAGGAAAATTCCTTTGCTGGTTGAAAAAGGCGAGGATGGTTTTTTCGTGATTGAATGCCCGCTTTTTTCGGGATGTTTTACGCAAGGAAAAACAATTGATGAGGCAATGGCGAATATTCGCGAGGCGATTGAGCTGGTCTTGGAAGAAAAGGAAAATCAAGCGCGACTGGCGACATTAAAAATTGTTTAAAAATTTCAAATTAAAAATTAAAAATTAATTTTTTTAATCAAAAAATCGCATTCTATGATTTCAAAAGAAGAAACGCAACACATTGCCAAGCTGGCGCGGTTGGGGTTGTCGGAGGCGGAGATTGAAAAATACCAAAAAGATCTTTCGGCGATTTTGGGTTATGTGGACAAACTAAAAGAGGCGAATGTTGAGGGGGTTGAGCCGATGGCGCATCCGGGCGCCGCCGCCAATGTTTTGCGGCAGGATGAAACGGTTCCGCGCGCGCCGGAAAAAATCAAAAAATTGCGCGCGGCATTTCCCGACGAAAAAGACGGATATTTGAAAGTGAAAGCGATACTTTAAAAATTTAAAATTGAAAAATCAAAATGGAAAATGACAATGAAAAATTAAAAATTGAAAATAGTGGGACATTTTAAAATTTAAATTGTCATTATCAGTTTAGTAAAACTGCCCGCCAAACTGATTTTTGATTTTTACATTTTGAATTATGGAATTAACTAGTTTAACGACTAAGGGCGCGCGTGATGGGATGGCGAAAAAGGAATTTTCCGCCGTTGAGTTGGCGGAGGCCTGTTTGGGTAAAATTGAAAAAGAAAACGAAAGGGTTTTCGCGTTTTTGCATATCGCGCGCGATTTGGCGATCTCGCAAGCCAAGGCGGCCGACGAAAAAATAAAAAAGGGCGATCAAATCGGGCTATTGGAAGGAATTCCGATGGCAATCAAAGATAACATTATGGTGCAAGATTTGCCGTGCACTTCGGGTTCCAAAATTTTGCAAAACTATATCGCGCCCTATGACGCGACGGTGATAAAAAAATTGAGACAACAAGGCGCGGTGGTTTTGGGCAAAACCAATATGGACGAATTCGCGATGGGCAGTTCCACCGAAACTTCGGCGTTTGGTCCCACGCGCAATCCCCGCGATTTGAGCCGTGTTCCGGGCGGATCTTCGGGCGGATCGGCGGCGGCGGTGGCGGCCGATCAATGCGTTGCCGCGCTGGGATCCGACACCGGCGGCTCCATTCGCCAGCCGGCGTGTTTTTGCGGCGCGGTCGGATTGAAGCCCACCTATGGCGCGGTGTCCCGCTATGGTTGCGCCGCCTACGCGTCATCGCTGGATCAAATCGGACCGCTGGCAAAAAATGTTGATGACGCGCAGATTGTTTTTGACGCGATTCGCGGAGTTGATCAAATGGATTCCACTTCGGTTGATTATCCTGTCGTCCAAGAGAAAAAAGAAAAATATCGCCTTGGGGTGCCCAAAGAATATTTCACGCAAGGGCTTGATCCGCGCATTGAGACGGCGATAAAAACAAAAATCGGCGAATTGGAAGCGCGCGGCAATCAAATTGTTGAAGTGAGTTTGCCGCACAGCGAATTCGCGCTGGCAAGCTATTATGTCATCGCGGTTTGCGAGGCGAGCGCCAATTTGGCGCGGTTTGACGGCGTTCGCTATGGATTGTCGCGCCAAGAAAAGGATATTGCCGGCGTTTATTTTCAAAGCCGCGGGCAAGGATTTGGCGCCGAAGTTCGGCGGCGAATAATGCTGGGGACATATGCGCTCTCGGCGGGATATTATGATGCCTATTATGTGCGGGCGCAAAAAGCGAGAACTTTAATCAAGCGGGATTTTGACAAGGCGTTTGAAGCGGTGGACGCGATCATCGCGCCGGTGTCGCCCACATTGCCGTTTGCCATCGGTGAAAAAATTGATGACCCTCTGCAAATGTATTTGGCCGATATTTTCACCATTTCAATCAATCTTGCCGGAGTGCCGTCGCTGGTGGTGCCCTGTGGCAAAATCGGCGATTTGCCGGCGGGATTGCAAATCATTGGCAAACACTTTGACGAGGCAACTTTATTTGATATTGGCAAAATCGTTGAAAGTTAAAAATATAAAAATCAAAAATAAAAATGACAATTAAAAATGTAAAATATCGCGGTATTTTTGATTTTTAATTTTATATTGTCATTTTCCATTTTGATTTTTCAATTTTAATTTATTAATTGTGGATTTCTCAAACATTGATTTTGAAAAAATTTTATTTCCCGAAATGACGGGTTGGCTGCTGGCGGCCAAGATTTTTTTCATTCTTTTCAATCTGGGAGTGATTGCTTTTATCATTTATGTTTGGACCAGCACCATTTATCTGCGCCGGCTTTTCATTTGGGATTTAGTGGAATTTTTCACTTTCCGCGCTTTCAATGTCAAGCTCATTGACAAAGATTGGATAAAGATAAAAAAGCGGTTGTTGACGCAAAAAACAACGCAAATGAAATTGGCGGTGGTGGAAGCCGATCTTTTGGTGAATGATGTTTTGGCGCGACAGGGTTATTCGGGTAAAGATTTGTCCGAAAAGCTGGAGGGTCCCAAGGCCGATATTTTTTCCGATTTGGCGGCAATGAAAGAAGCCGATCGTTTCTATCAGCAGATTGTCGCCGATCCCAAAATCCCCATTGATTATCAAACCGCCAAATCCGTGATTTTATCTTTTGAACAAGGGCTAAAAGACGCCCGCGCCTTTCGCGACAAATAGCTTGTTTGACCGGAATTGGAAATTGGGTTATAGTCAACGAGTGGTTGGCGTTTTTGTTTGGCGCGTCATTATTGCGGGGTAGAGAAGTAGTATCTCACCAGTCTCATAAGCTGGAGGCCCTGGTG
>CAYOLX010000086.1:0-3142 GCA_964404915.1 uncultured Candidatus Saccharibacteria bacterium
GGCTCGCGCGAAATCTGAAAATTTCGCTTCAAAGCTAATTCGGCAACAGACCCATTTTGTTTTAATGATTGCAACAGAGGAGGTTTTTATGTCCATATTCAAAGAAAACCAGCCATTTTACAACCTGAAAATTCTATCAGCAATGTTCGGTCCCGCTTTATTGGTTTCAGCAATCACATATGTCTTGCTGATAACATTAAGCAGACCGTTATACGAAGGCGCTTTTTTTGTGCTAATAGCTTTAATTGTTGCGATGGTATTAATTCGCGAGTATTGCGAATAACAATTAGGGCTTTTTTTATTTGATTTTTTGGAAGGGCGGGCGTAAGATTGGTTTATGGATGAGAAATTGAAAAATTACGCGTTTATTGACGGCAATAATCTCAATTTCGGAATGAAGGGATTGGGATGGAAATTGGATTATGCCAGATTCAAGCGTTATTTAAAAGAAAAATACAAAGTTGAAATTGCTTATATTTTTTTGGGCTATATCGCCAAGTATCAACCTCTGTATTCGTCGCTGCAAAAATACGGCTATGTTCTGATTTTCAAACCCACCATTCCTGATGGCGACGGCAACATTAAAGGCAATATTGATGCCAATTTGGTTTTGCAAGCAATGATTGATTTTGCTAAATATGAGAAAGCGGTAATCGTCACCAGCGATGGAGATTTTTATTGCTTGATCGATCATTTGATTGAAAATAAAAAATTAGAAAAAGTAATCAGCTCACATATCAAAAATTGCTCTTCGCTTTTAAAAAAATCCGCCAAAGGAAAAATCGTTTACATGGATAGTTTGCGTAAAAAACTTGAATTTATACGAAAAAACGCCGCTTAAGGACAGAACCTTAAAAGGCGCTTTTTCTTAGGAATTCTAAAATAATTATAACAAGACGTTAACGCTTGTCAAGCTTTATGGACGAAATAACTTTAATTTTATTTGGGGGGGTGATTTTGGCGCTGGGGGTGCAGACATGGTTTTTGGTTAGAAAGCAAAAAAAGGAGGAGAAACAACCCAAAAATGACGCGGCAATGGCAATGTTGCAACAGCAACTAAATCAAGTGTCGCAAACGCTGGACCAAAAACTTGCCGAATCCAACCGCGCCATGCAAGAGCAATTCGGACAGAGCTTCAAGGTGATTCGCGACGTCACCCAAAAACTCACCGAACTGGATAACACCAACAAGCAAGTGGCGGGATTTGCCGGACAATTGCAGTCGCTGGAAAACATCCTCAAAAATCCCAAACAGCGGGGGATTTTGGGCGAATATTTGCTAAAAACGGTTTTGGAAAATGCCTTGCCGCCAAAAACTTGGCAAGAGCAATACCCGTTAAAAAACGGCGCGGTTGTTGTTGACGCGGCAATTTTTTTGAAAGATAAAATCGTTCCGATAGATTCAAAATTCTCACTGGAAAACTATAACAAAATCGTCAACGAGAAAGACGAAAACCGCAAAAAGGAGTTGGAAAAACTTTTCAAAATGGATCTGAAAAATCGCATTGACGAAACCGCGAAATATATTCTTCCCAATGAAGGCACGATGGATTTCGCGTTTATGTTCATTCCGGCGGAAGGAATTTACTATGACCTGTTGATCAATGAAGTCGGTTCCGTGAAAATTAACACACGCGATCTAATTGAGTATGCCGTTCATCAAAAAAGAGTTTTCATCGTTTCGCCATTAACGTTGTTCGCCTATCTGCAAAGCGTTATTCACGGCATGCAAGCAATGAAAATAGAGGAGTCCGCCAAAGAAATTTTAAAGAACGTGCTCAAGCTGGATAATCATTTAAAATCCTATCAGGAATGCATGACTAAATTGGGAATGCATTTGGGCACCGCGGTGGGGGCGTATAACAACGCGCGCGTTGAATACAGAAAAATAGATAAAGACATCCTCAAAATCACCAACGAGGAAAGAGAACAATTAAATGCGCCGGAAATAGAAAAACCCGCCCCGGAAAATTGACTTTTTGCGTGGTTTGTTATAGAATCCGGTTGTTGTTGAGTTTTCTAATCAACTCACTGTGCCCATCCGTAGCTTTAGCGAAGGAGGGTTACTCATAAACTAATCAACTATTATTATGTTGGCAGTAATAAAAACCGGGGGGAAGCAATATGTCGTGACCCCGGGTCAAAAATTGAAAGTGGAAAAATTGGAAGGAGAAGAGGGAAAAGTCGTTGATTTCGGCGAAGTGTTGCTGGTGGAAAGCGATGACAAAAAAGTGCTGGTGGGACAGCCGATTGTGGAAGGCGCCAAAGTGGCGGCCAAAATTGTCGCTCAAACCAAGGGGCCGAAAGCGATCGCCTACAAATATAAAGCCAAGAAACGCTACCACCGCAAAAAGGGGCATCGCCAGCAACTGACCGAAGTGGAGATAACGGGGATAGAGGTGAAATAATTCGGCATTGTTGTAAGGGCGAATAATCATTCGCCCCTACAAATCAAAATACAAAAAAGCCGCTTGATAATGAGCGGTTTTTTGGTATTATTATAGGATCATCGCAAAAATATGGCGAAAACAAAACAAAAACCAAAACCAAGCGCCCAAGATATCCAAGACGCGATTTTCAAAAAAATGAGCGCGGATAAAAAAGTTCAACTTGGTTCCAAACTTTGGCATTTGGCCAAATCATTAGCCGGAGATAAAATAAACTATGGAAGAAACCGATCCCATGGTTGAAAAATTGGAACCAGAGAACCTACCCGAAATTTAACAATATTTTTAACCGCAAAACCCGCTCTAATGAGCGGTTTTTGATTGTAACGGTATATTTTAAAACCGAGGAATGATGTTTTCCTCGGCTATAGGGTGAATGCGTATTTATAGCCGCATTTTTTGCATTTATACTGCACTTCCGTAGCGACCACAGAATTTGGGTCGCCAGTTTGCGCAATTTCCTCTAATTTTTTACCACATTCGGGGCAGTGGGGACTCATTCCAAAAAAACATCCCAGTGTCCATAATGTTTTCCAGCTAAACACCGGAACTTCGGTCAGGTTGTCATATTTCGGTGGACAGTCACAAACTTTAATCAATTCCTTTTCCATAGGAAATTCCCCGGAAAAATCACAAACAGTCATTGTTCGTAGCTTTTGGCCGCAAACAGGACATCTCTTCGCCATACAAAAACTC
>CAYOLX010000087.1:0-3107 GCA_964404915.1 uncultured Candidatus Saccharibacteria bacterium
AAAATTTATGGGGATGTTTTCAAGCAAATATGAGATCAGAAGAGTGTGGGCAAGGGAGATTTTGGATTCCAGAGGGAATCCGACGATTGAAGTCTGCATGCAAACCGGTGCGGGGGAATTTTGCGCCGGCGTGCCGTCGGGGGCGTCCACGGGCGCGTATGAAGCGGCGGAATTGCGCGACGGCGGCGAAAAATTCGGGGGGCTGGGGGTGAGCAAAGCGATTGCCAACGTGAATTCCGTGATTAATCCCGAAATTATCGGGATGGATTGCCGCGATCAGGAAGATGTGGACGCGAAAATGCGCCAAATTGACGGCACTCTCAATAAAAGCCGTTTGGGGGGCAACGCGATGTGCGGCGTGTCGCTGGCGTGCGCTCGCGCGGCGGCGGGAACGCAAAAAAAACCGTTATATGAATATATCGCTCGTTTGGCCGGCAATAAAAAAATCACTTTGCCCAAACCGTGCTTTAATGTGATCAATGGCGGGGCGCATGCGGGCAACGATTTGGATTTTCAGGAGTTTATGATTTGTCCGCAAGCGCCAAAATTTGGCGATAATTTGCGCCTTGGCGCCGCGATTTACCGGCAACTGAAAAAAGATTTGATCGCCAAATATGGCAAGTCAAGCGCGAATTTGGGCGATGAGGGAGGATTCGCGCCGCCGATAAAAACACCCAAGGAAGCGCTGGATTCTTTGTGCGGCGCGATCGCGATCGTTTCGCCGGAGTTTCCGGTTAAATTTATCGTTGATGTTGCCGCCACCCAATTTTTTAGCGGCGGGCGGTATGACACCAATTTCGGCGGTTTTGACGCTAACGGGCTGGCGCAATTTTATTCGGGATTAATCGGGCAATTTCCGCAGATTATCGGCTTAGAGGATCCATTCGCGGAAAATGATTGGGACGGCTGGAAAGGATTTTCTTTCACCGGCATGATAATCGGCGACGATTTGCTGGTGACCAATTCCGAGCGCATAAAAGAAGCCAAAGAAAAAAAAGCGTGCAACGCGATGATTATAAAAATCAATCAAATCGGCACGGTGAGCGAGGCGTTGGAAGCGGCGAAATTGGCAAAAGAATATGGTTGGAAAATTATTGTGTCGCACCGCTCCGGCGAAACCAATGACGACTTTATCGCCGATTTTGCCGCCGGTGTTGGCGCTGACTACATCAAAACCGGCGCGCCGGCGCGGGGAGAGCGCCTGGCGAAATACAACCGCTTGGCAAAAATTGAAGAAGAATTAAATGAAAAATGATTTTGATAAAGGCGAAATTGCAATTTACAAATCGCCAAACAATCAAATAGAGCTGAAAGTTCAGTTAAAAAAGGAAACCGTTTGGCTTACGCAAGCTCAAATTGCGGCGCTTTTTGGAACGCAAAGGCCGGCAATAACAAAGCACTTGAAAAATATTTTTATTTCCGAAGAATTAAAAGAGAAATCAGTATGTTCCATTTTGGAACATACTGCCGCCGATGGGAAAAAATATAAAACCGCATTTTATAATTTGGACGCGGTGGTTTCGGTCGGTTATAGAGTAAACTCCAAGCGGGCGACTCAATTCCGCATTTGGGCAACTAAAACTTTAAAAGACTATTTAATCAAGGGATATGCGATTAATAAAAAACGATTGCTTGAGGCAGATAATAAAATTAATCAACTGGCCGAGGTGATTTCATTTTTGAAAAAAAAATCCAAAAAAGAATTATTGTTGAATAATGGATTATGAATTATGAATAAATAAATTCCTAATTCCTAATTCTTGATTCATTTTCTATGTATAAAATTATTTTATTGCGGCACGGGGAATCGGTATGGAACAAAGAGAATCGATTCACCGGCTGGACTGATGTTGATCTTTCCGAAAAAGGGGTTGAGGAGGCAAAAGAGGCGGGAGAAATTCTCAAACAAGAGGGTTGGATTTTTGATTTGGCGTTTACTTCGGTTTTAAAGCGCGCGATTGACACTACGAATATGGTATTGGAACAAATGGGATTGGCGGGCGTGGAGATAAAATACGCGTGGGAGTTAAACGAGCGGCATTATGGCGCCTTGCAGGGACTCAATAAAAGCGAGATGGCCCAAAAATATGGCGAAGAGCAGGTGCGAATATGGCGGCGCGATTATAATGTCCGGCCGCCGGAAATGGAAGAACAAGATTATCGCCGGCAGAATGATCTCGCGATTTTTAAATCTGTTCCGCTCCATCAAATGCCGCGCGCCGAATCTTTGGCCGATACTTGCGGCCGCGTGATTGATTATTGGCAAAGCCAAATCGTTTCGGCGATAAAAAACGGCAAAAAAATTTTAATTTCCGCGCACGGCAACAGTTTGCGGGCGTTGATAAAGTATCTGGATAATATCAGAGACAAAGAAATTTCGGAATTAAACATTCCCACCGGCGCTCCGCTGGTCTACGAGCTTGATGATAACCTAAAACCGATAAATCATTATTACCTGGGCGATCAAAACGCAATCGCGCGCAAAATTGAAGCGGTCAAAACTCAATACAAAATTTGAAATTTAGCGGACATTCCAACATTCTTGAGAATGTTGGAATGTTTGTAATCGTTTTAGGCGGGGTTGATGGTCAAACTATTCCGGTATTCTGCGGAATACCCGGGATATAATAAACCGGAAAATTCAAGACAAACGGATAAGTCTTGTTTTAATTTTTAGAATTGGTAAAATAGCGGTGTGGTTTGGATGCTAAAATAACAAAAAATATATGGCAAAATATCAAGTTAACAAAGAAAAATGTTTGGGGTGCTTTATTTGCACCGTCAATTGTCCGGCGGGGATGGCGCAAGATGATGATGCCAAAGCAAAGGTGGTGGATTCCGACGCGGTTGAGTCGTGCGGCGGCGAGAGCGTTTGCCCCCACGGCGTAATTGAAAAAGCCGAAGAATAATTTTTCAAATTAAAAACTCCCGCGGGGGCGTCTTTTGCGTCTGTTTTTGACTTTGGGCGGAGTTTCGATTATTATTTATAGTGTCGGAAGCACAAGGATGTGCCATGATATGCCCCAACAATGTTGTTGCTCGTTAGCGGGTTTTTTGTTTGCATTTGACAGTGGTCGCGGGTTGGCTATAATTCTATTGTTTTAAAG
>CAYOLX010000088.1:0-3022 GCA_964404915.1 uncultured Candidatus Saccharibacteria bacterium
AAAATTATGGCCAAAATCATTGCTTCAAAAAAGAAAAAATCTTCGCGCAATGTCATGTCCAAGCGAATCTATATGGACTATGCCGCCGCTACGCCGGTGGATGAGCGGGTTGCCAAAAAAAACAATGCCGTGTTGCCCGAAATTTTTGCCAATTCAATGTCGTTTCATTCATTTGGGCGGCAGGCGCGCGAAATTTTGGAACAAAGCCGCGCGGATGTCGCTTCAATCATTAACGGCAAATCCGAAGAGATAATTTTTACCGGCTCGGCCACGGAAAGCAACAATTTGGCATTAAAAGGTGTGATGTTTGCCAACCGACAAAGAGGAAATCATTTGATCATTTCGCCGATTGAACACGCGTGCGTGATGGAATCAGCGGCGTGGCTGGAAAAACAGGGATTTGCGGTGACGCGCCTTGAAGTTGATAAATATGGATTGGTGAATCCCGCCGATGTTGCCGCGGCGATTCGCCCCGAAACAATTCTGGTTTCGGTGATGCACGCCAACAACGAAATCGGCACCATTGAGCCGATTGAAGAAATCGGCAAAATTTGCCGCGATAGGGGGGTTTATTTCCACACCGACGCGGCGCAATCGTTTGGCAAAATTCCCGTTGATGTCGCGGCGATGAATGTTGATTTGCTCACCGCCAGTTCGCAAAAAATTTACGGTCCCAAGGGCGCGGCGTGCCTTTATGTTCGCAAGGGAATCAAAATTGAACCGATTTTGCACGGCGGCGGCCAAGAATCGGGAATGCGATCATCAACGGTGAACGTGCCGGCAATTTACGGCTTTGCCCAAGCGGGATTGATCGCCAAAAAAGAAATGGAAAAAGAATCGGCGCGCCAAATCAAAATGCGCGACAAATTGATCGCGCAAATCACAAAAACCATTCCCCATTCATATTTGAACGGCCATTCGCAAAAACGATTGCCCAACAATGCCAACCTTCGCTTTGATTATGTGGAAGGAGAGTCAATGATTATTCAGCTTGATATTAACGGCATTGCCGCGTCCACCGGCTCGGCGTGCTCTTCGGCAAAACTTGAGGCCAGCCATGTTTTGACCGCCATCGGGCTGGCGCCGCAAGAAGCGCATGGGTCGCTGCGGCTTTCGGTGGGGCGCGGGACAAAAGAAAGCGATGTCAATTACGTGCTAAAAATTTTGCCCAAAATCATTCAACGATTGCGCGAATTATCTCCCTTCAAAATCAACTGAATTTAATATGCCCAAAAACAATACAAAAAAACCGGCAACTTGCAAACCCAAATGCGGTGTTTGTCCGAAAGGCAGAACCGCCGCCAGCGGTCCTTATACCGCTGATGTGATGGAGCATTTTTCCAAACCGCATAACTACGGCAAGATCAAAAACCCGGACGGCGTCGGCAAGGTGGGTAACTTGGTTTGCGTTTTGTCTGATGAGAAAATTCATTTGCAAAATGAAATTAAACCACTCGGAAAATTAAAAACAGGAGAAGTGGTTTTAAGTCATACCGGATTTGGCAATAAAATTGAACAGGCGGTTAGCCGCTTATACCGAGGCAAGATTATTGAATTAAAAAATAAACTTGGAACAATAAAACTTACTCCGGAGCATCTTGTTTATGCAATTAAACCGCCCAAGGGTGATAAGTTTTTGCGAACAAAATATCGAAGACAGCTTGTACCTGCTTGGTATCATTCGGCTCATTTGGAAAAAGGAGATATTATTCTCTATCCGGTGCCGCGGGATGTCAAAAAAACTGAATTTATAAAAATTGATATTACGAAGGAAAAATATGATTTCAAAAGTATAGAAATTGCCAGAAAAATTAAATTGGATGCTGATATATTAAAACTTTTTGGATATTTTTTGGCGGAAGGATTCATCGGCGAAAGCAAATGTAATAATTACCTGTCATTTGCCTTGCATATAGAAGAAGCGGATATTGTTGATGACATCAAGGAAACCGCAGAAAAGATTGGGTTAAAAGCAGTTGTTAGAGAAATTCCGGAAAGAAAAACCGTGACAGTGTCGCTTTATAGCGCGATATTATCCCGATATTTTAAGCAATTATTCGGCAAGTATGCTTATGGGAAAAGTATTCCCGGCTTTCTTATGGTTTTGCCGCCGGGAATGCAAAAACATTTAATATATGGAATGTGGAAAGGTGATGGTTATATTAATTTGGAGCGAGATGGCGCAAGGGCGGGATTTTCCACGGTTTCGTATAAAATCGCCCAGCAAATGAAAATTTTGCTATTGCGGCAAGGAATTATCCCTTCAATTTACAAGGAGAAAGAGAAAATTGTACGAGGCGTTAACCATAGAGAAAATTATCGAATTCACGTTGGGCAAAGAGAATCATTGATGAAATTGTGCAAGATCTTGGGTGTAAAATATAATCCGAAGTCATTCAAACAGGAAAAGTCTTGGATTGACGAAAAATATTTTTACACCGCGATAAGCGATGTTAGAAAGTATGATTATAATGGCAAAGTTTGCAATTTAGAAGTAGAAAAGGCGCATTCTTTTACTGCGGAAGCATTTTGTGTTCATAATTGCGGCGATGTGATGTGGCTGTATATTAAAGTTGCCAAAAATAAGGACAAAAAAGATATCATCAAAGACATTAAATTTGAAACTTTCGGCTGCGTGGCGGCGATCGCCACTTCAAGCGTGATCACTGATTTGGCGAAAGGCAAAACCTTGGAAGAGGCGATTGCCATTGATAAGCAAGAAATCGTTAAAACTTTGGGCGGACTGCCGCCGATAAAATTGCATTGCTCGGTGCTGGCGGCCGACGCGCTTGCCGAAGCGATCTATGACTATTATTCAAAGCAAAAGATCGCGATTCCCGCGATACTGGAAGAAAAACACCAAAGAATAAAAAAAGAAAAAGACATCGTGGAAGAAAAATATAAAGACTGGATAAAAAAAGAAGAAGAAATCCACAAAAGCAAGATTTGAGATTTATGATTTAAGATTTAAGGGGTCTGTTGCCGAATTGGCTTTGAAGCGAAATTTTCAGATTTCGCGCGA
>CAYOLX010000089.1:0-2850 GCA_964404915.1 uncultured Candidatus Saccharibacteria bacterium
TCAGACTTCTTGTTTTTGAAATCTGGCGAGGTCAAACCTCATCAGATTTTATAAAATCGCGTAAAATCGCGCGCGGGGGTTGCATAAGTAGGACAAAATCTGCTAGTATCTATTAACACCGCGCCGATGGTGCCTTTTGGCGGGCGCGTGCAAGGTCGACAAAAAAATGAAAATGTCAAGCGCAATACCAACAATCAAAAAGATAATATGAAAACAAAAATCAAGATTGTTTCGCTGATTCTAGCTTCAATCGTCGGATTGCTCTTGGGAGGAAATATTTTCGCGGACGGCGGCGCGGCGCAAAGCGCGAGCTTTGAGCAAGTGTCGGCGCAAATTGAGCAAGTGCGGCAAAAAGTTGACCAGCTCACCGCGGAATTGAAGGCAAAACAAACCGCGCCGATCGCGGCGCCGGCGCCGGCAGCATTGACTCAAGAACAACTCAATCACATTGAGAATGAGATCAAAAGAATCGCCAAAGAAACTGAGCGGTTAAAAGTTGAGGTGTCGGTTTTCATCGCATTGCGCGAAATTGAGCGCAAAGCCGCGCAAATCACGGCGCAAATCACGGCGGGCTCTCCGCTTGCCGCGCAACCCGTAATCGCCATGTCCGTGCCGGTTGCGGCAACCGCGCGGACCAACGAGGAAATTGAAGCGCAAGTTGCCAAGATCAAACAACAAATTAACGAATTAACGCAAAAAATGGAGCAAAAAATCGCCGCGGAGCAATTCGCAACCGCGCCGCAAATTTCACCGCAAGCTTCCGGCGTCCAGGATGAAATTATTGACGAGGAAGAAAACAAATCTCAAGAAATAACGATCTTGCCGGCTGATGAAAAAACCGGAAACGAAAAGGAAGAGCAAAAAGGATTCTGGAACTCGGTGGGAGATTTCTTTAAGAAAATTTTTACTTTTTAGGTTTTTCGCGCCAAAGCCTGTGATAAGCGCAAACGGCAAAACGCGGGGGCAGACCCCGTTTTGTTGTTTTTTGGCGCCGATAAAGTTATAATGAAGGTGTCAATTAAAGCTTACTCAATAATATGGATTTTTCACAATTCAAAGAAAAAGCAAAAATATTTTTTCTGCCCTGCGAGGAAAATAATTATCGCGCTCGTATTTTTTCCGGAAACTTCTTGATATTTTTTCTCATCGGCATCGCGATTTTGAAGTTGGGTTTTATTCTTTTTTTGAATTCATTTTCGGGCAATCCTTTTTATGCCGATATCACCCGCACCGCCTTGGTTGATTTGGCAAACGCCGAACGGGCGAAAAACAACTTGCCGCCGTTGGCCGAAAACCCGGTTTTGAGCCAAGCCGCGCGAATGAAGGCATTGGATATGGCACAACAGGGATATTTTAACCACGTGAGCCCTTCGGGGATAAGCCCTTGGCACTGGTTTTCAAAAGCGGGTTATAGTTATCGTTACGCCGGAGAAAATTTGGCGATTGGCTTTGTTGATTCCGGCGAGGTGCAAAACGCGTGGCTGGCGTCTCCCACCCATCGCGCCAACATCGTTAACGGCAAATATCGCGAAATCGGCATCGCGGTGCTGAACGCCAACTTCAAGGGTAATCCGGCAACCATCGTGGTGCAGCTTTTCGGCACGCAATCAAATGCCAATAAATCCGCGATCGGCGCGCCGGCGTCTTCAATAAAATCTGCCAGCCCCCAAATTGCCGAAACCAATGCCGCGCCGGCAGTGCTGGGGGCGCAAATCGCGCCGGCGGATGAAAGCATGGCGGGATTTAAATTGGCGCGATTTTTGGCGCAAGATTTCTATCCGTTATTGCAATGGCTGATCTATCTTTCTCTTTTTGCCGCGGCGGGACTATTAGCGATTAATTTTGCCATGAAAGCCGATCTGGCGCACGCGGACTTATTGGCAAAAGCGGCAGGATTTATCGCGGTGATGATTGTTTTTGCCTTGATTGATTACGGCGCGGCGCTGGCGCTGGTGCCCAGAAATTTCGCCATTTGACAATGACTATGATTGCAAAAAAGGGAAGGAAAAAGAAAAAGCCGCGCCATCGGCAGTTTTTGCCGTTAATCATATTGTTATCGGCATTATTGCTCATCGCAGTATTTTGGAATAATATTTCTTGGATTGCCAGCGGCAATATTTGGCGGCAAATTTTATCAGACGCCTTTCCACAGCTTTTTCCGCGTCCCTATGTCTTGGTGGTTAAAAATCCCGCGCTGATTTCGGGCACTCCCGCGATTGATAACCGGCCCGCCATCGTCGCGTCGGCAACCAACAATCCGGCGATTCCGTCAAAGCCGCGCCGCGATATGCTCACCATCCCAAAAATCAATATCACCGCGCCGATTATTACCGCCGGCACCGCCGATGAAAAAGTGATTGCCGGCTTGCTGGATTCGGGCGTGGTGCTCTATCCGGGTTCGGCGCCCTTTGGGGAAGATGGTCAGAGTGTCATTCTCGGACATAGCGCGCCCGCCGGTTGGCCGAAAATTAAATATGAATGGGTTTTTTCCAAAATTAACGAGTTGAAAGAAGGGGATATGGTGGTGGTAACCTATGATAATGTCACCCGCTACTACAAAGTGGCCGGATCGCAAATCATTGATCCCAAAACCGGCGTGCCCCCCGCGACAGTGGAAGGCAACTCCCTGATGTTGATCTCCTGCTGGCCGCCCGGCAAAGACACCAAGCGCATTGCCGTGGAAGCCGGTTTATAAAATAAAAACTAGCAGGTAAAAATTTCAATCTGGTGAAGTCAAACCTCACCAGATTTTTAAAGCTAATTTTATGGTGAGGTTTGACCTCACCAGATAATATGGGTCTGTTGCCGAATTAGCTTTGGCTGCAATTTCCATCTTTCGGCTGCGCCAAA
>CAYOLX010000090.1:0-2829 GCA_964404915.1 uncultured Candidatus Saccharibacteria bacterium
CAGTCTTGCTACTAATCTTAAAACTTTTTATATTCCACTCTCCGGCCTTGCCCCGTAATGTAATTTTAGCATTTTAGATCGCGCTTTGGCGCGCCAATTTCTGCCGCGAGGCAAATCATCCCGTTGAAAAATCGGCGGCGAAAATCGCGGCGCGTTTTTAATTTTCGCGCGGCGCGTTTAATCGCTTTATATAAAAGATATACGGAATGGGATAAAAATCCGACATATACTTCCGGAACAACACCGAGATATTTTTGCTGAAATTAAGGGTCTGTTGCCGAATTGGCTTTGAAGCGAAATTTTCAGATTTCGCGCGAGCCAAATGAGAAAAGAGGAGGCATACTTGGCTTAAAGTATGCCGACGATTGACGAATTTGGCGCAGCCGAAAGATGGAAATTGCAGCCAAAGCCAATTCGGCAACAGACCCATTAAAGTCGGGTTCAATTTTGGCGGGAACAAAATTAAAGTCAAGTTCAATTTTAGCATTGCGAGCCGATAAAAATTCCTTGTGTCCGGTGAAATCTTGATTTTTGCGAATTTTTTGTGTTTAATGAAGGCGCGAGGGAAAGCATCTGATCGGTGGCGACCAGTGGGAAGTCCCGAGCGAGTGGAACGGCGAGGGAAAGGAGACGATCTTGCCCCGCATTATAACGGAGGGTTGGCTGAGCGGTCTATAGCGCTGGTCTTGAAAACCAGTTGAGGGAAACCTCTCGGAGGTTCGAATCCTCCACCCTCCGCCAAAAACCAAAAATCCGCGAGCGCGGATTTTTGGTTTTTGGCGGTGTTTTTTGGACGAAGTTCGAACATTCTTTGAGCAAAACTCCGAATGACGGCGCGCTTCGCGCGCAAAACCGAAACGCTCGGGCGGGCAAAAAGGAAAGGGGTTGGGGGGAGGAATTTTTGCTCGCCCTCGCTTTCTGCCACCGAATTTCGTATCTTGCTTTGCAAAATGCGCCGCCAGAAAGGAAGTTGTGTTTGCCCCACCCGCCCGTGCGCACACAACAATTTTTCTTCCTTTGTTCATATGTATCATTATAATACAACATTGCCTAATAATGCAACAAGGATTATAATGTTAATAACTTATATGGCTGAAATATCAACAAAACTTGGCAAAAATTTAAAGCGGATAAGAACCGCTAAAAAAATGTCGCAAGGAACAATTTCTCGCAAATTAGAAGTTCATCGAGCTTATATTAGCGGGATTGAAAATGGAAAAAGAAATCCGACACTTGCGACAATTCAGAAATTAGCCGAAGCTCTTGGAGTTTCGGCAGATGAGTTATTGAAATAAAAATTATGGCTAAAAAAGATAGTATTTTCTAATCAAGAAATGAGCACGAAATTGCATCCGGCGCGGTAGCGAAAACCGGCAGAACATTGGCGGGAATTTTGTTAATTTTTCTGATGCGTTCAAATAATTTTTCTTTGGCATTTTGCATTTCTTGAGCGAATTCATTGGGGCTTTTTGCCATGGCGATTTTGTCCATCATCGCAAAAGTGATTCCGGGCTTTAAATACTTTTTGACATTGGGCAAAGATTTTAATTTTTGGTAAGGGGTCTGATACAATTCTTGAGGGTAGATTTTTCTTTGCTTTCCTTTGCGATCAACAATGATTTTAGGAAACGCGCACGGCCGGTAAAAATTCAGGTAAATGTTAAAATACTTCTTATCAAACTCATTGACGTCGCGGGCGCACTCGGCGGGGATATATTCGCGGCCGAAATTCTTGCGGATCACTTTGCCGTTTTTGCATTCAATGAAACCGTTATCGTTGCAATGCCGGGCGCGGGATTTGGCCTGTCCGATCATCAGTTTGTTTAACAATTCGGCGACAACTTTGTTGATATATTCCGAGCCGTTGTCCGAGTGAAAATTTATCACCCGGCAGGGGAAGCAATCGAGAACATCTTTTAGTATCGGCAGAAGGTAGAATTCAGAGATTTTTTCCACGCAGGCGACAACTTCCCATTGGATTACTTCATCGGCGATGTTGATGTGGTAAGCTCCTTTTTTACCTTCAAAATCCCCTTGGTGGACGGTATCGATTCTCAAATATCCGGGCTTGCCTTGCGGCTTGGGTTTGGCTCTTTTGCCGATATTGTTTTTTGCCGGATTGGTCTTTTGGACGGTGAGCGCGCGCGATCGTTAAATCCGCGTGCCGCGCAAATTGTACAAATGAGCGACCGATATTTTGGCGATGTTTTCGTATTCCGAATGCCGGTATATTTCGCATTCATCTTGCAAGATTTTCTTGGTCGCTTGTCCGGATATTCTGTTGTGCAGATTATCGGTTTTCACCAGCAAGAAAATATCTTCGGGATCGTAAATTCTCGGGAAAGAATTTTTTTTGATTGGCGACAAAGCGGCCAATCCGAATCTTCGTTTTTTATCAATCACCCGGGTAAGCTGGGCGTTGGACATGCCGGTCATTTTGAGAATATATTTTCTGACCGTGATTTTGTCTTTTTTCTTCTTCAAAGACAGGTATCTAAATCTTGTCAGAACTTCGTCAATCCATTTGTATTTTTCCTTTTTGGAAACAGCGACGAACCTTATATCGTTTTCGACCTTTAAAAAATTCTTAATATCTTGTATGCTTGCAATTGAGCTGTCGTTCATTTGTATTGTCATATCCTGCAAATGTGCGGCAGTTTTCGTTTTTGCGCAAGAGCTCATTTGAGGCTCATCTTGCGCTGGAATTGGATTTTATTTCGTGCTCATGTTGTATTGTACAATACTAAGATTTATTCAAAACTAGAAAAAATTGATATAATGGGTCTGTTGCCGAATTAGCTTTGAAGCGAAATTTTCAGATTTCGCGCG
>CAYOLX010000091.1:0-2821 GCA_964404915.1 uncultured Candidatus Saccharibacteria bacterium
CATAGAATACAGCAACAGAGGGGTAGATTATGTGGTTTTGCCATTTATTATTCTACGCAAAACAATAGATGATACCATTATCTATGGGATGGTTCGCCCGAAGGGTGGAATGAATTGGGCGGGTATTGACGCGGGCGGCGAGGGGATAGTGGTGAGGTCAAACCTCACCAGATTAAAATCAAGCTTCACCGGATTAAAATTTTAAAATTCAGTTTAAACGGGTTATAAAAATAATAACAAAAAATTATGAGCAAAAGGCAAAAAATTTGGTTGGGGATTTTTGGGGCAATGTTTCTGATTCCGGAGATTTTATGGAGTCCGATTATTGATTTTTATTATCAACTAATATTGCAATCAAATTCAAGCGGGATGGTTTCTTCTTTGCGTCAAAATTTTTTAACTAAAAGTGATAATATTTCAATCTTGAAATTTGTTATATCAATCCAATTATTAGGACTATCTTTATTTCTAGTTAAATTTTTGTCTTTGAAAATAAAAAATAAAATTATCAAAATTATCTCAATTTTATTTTTAATGGTAATTTTATTCTTTACGGCATTTTTCGTTGTGTTTGCTTTTAATTTTAATTCTCAAATTGGTTAAACATATGAAACGATATTTGCCAATGTTCTTGTTTTTGCCAATCGCGGTTTCTTTGTTCGCCTATTCTTGGGCGCAGGAGTTGCCTGAGATTGTGATTGAAAATGCGGACGCCACGACCACGATTGATTTAGTTGTTCCACCCGCGGATTTTTTTGATGCGTCTGAAGTTGATTTGCGTTTGCCCAATGAGGCGGCGGTTTGCCGCGCGGATGAAACTTTCACGATTGATTTGGTGCGCCCACCCGCGGAATTTTTTGATCCCGCGCCGGATGTTAAAGTTTTATCCCGCCCGCCGGTCATTTTTGTGCCTGGATTATTATCAGCGCGAGTTTATAAGAATCAGGAAGAGATTTGGCCGAATGCGACAAGAATGATTATCGATTTTGACGATAGCTTTATGGATGTTTTACAACTAAATAATGAATTTATCCCGATAGATAATGCCCTTGATTTCAGAGAAGTTATTAAAACAGAGTCTACTATTGACTATTCCCAGGGGCTGATTGATGAGTTTGCGGGGCAGGGGTATGATGTCAATGAGGGGAGCGATAGTCAGACTTTTTACACTTTTCCCTATGATTGGCGCTATGGGGTCAGCGGGGTCTATCCCAAACCGGAGGGGGTGAGCCAGATGGATGTCACCAACAGCGTTTTGCTGGGGCGAAAAATTGACGATTTGGCAAAAATCTCTCCCACGGGCAAGGTGGATGTTATCGCGCATAGTTTGGGAGGTTTGATTGCCAAAAAATATGTCTTGGAAAATGAAGATAATCACCAAATCGGCAAGCTGGTTTTTGTGGGGGTGCCGAATTTGGGCGCGCCGGTGGCGGTTAAGGCGTTATTGGCGGGGCACGATTTCAAGGTTTTCGGGCTTAATCCCGAAGAAATCAAAAAAATCGCGCAAGATATGCCCGCCGCCTATGATTTGTTGCCGGCAAAGGGCTATTATGTCCAAAGAGGAAGCTATTTAACGATCAGCACTCCGAGCATGAGCGGTCCCGAACAAATCAAGCCGCTTAATTATGAAGAATCGCTGGTGCATTTGGGCGTGTTGGGATTAAATTTTCAAGCGATAGCCAATGCCAAAAACCTCCATTCCATCGCTTTTGATTATTTTGACGCCGGCGTCAAAGGTGTTGATGTCTATAATATCGCGGGTTGCAAATCAAGCACTTTTCGCGGCATAGTTGATTATCAAACTTTTAATTTGACGCACAGCTCCTATGCGGCGGATCGCAAGCCGCTCTCGGGCGACGACACCGTGCCGTTTGAGTCCGCTGACAGCATCACTGCCGATAATGGCAAAAAATTTTATTTTGCCAAAGCTGAACACGGGAAAATGCCCAGCTATAACGGTATTCGCCAAAAGATTGCCAACATTATGGGTCTGTTGCCGAATTGGCTTTGAAGCGAAATTTTCAGATTTCGCGCGAGCCAAATGAGAAAAGAGGAGGCATACTTGGCTTAAAGTATGCCGACGATTGACGAATTTGGCGCAGCCGAAAGATGGAAATTGCAGCCAAAGCCAATTCGGCAACAGACCTATTATTACCGACGTTGATTATTCCTCCTATGCCAATTTAATCACCCATGATCAATTGGCAAGCGATAAATCATTGCGCCAATTGAATGGCGACTATATTTCCGTCCACAGCCCGCTGGAAATTTTTGTCGCTGATGCAACCGGGAATGTTGTTTTGGGCAAAGACGCTGACGACAATATCCGTTATGAAATTCCGGGAGCGAGCTTTGAAACCATTGGCGATAAAAAATATGTTTTCTTGCCCGATAACGATTGTCAAAATTGCCGCATCAATTTGCGGGGAATCGATGACGGAACATTCACGCTTATCCGCCAAAAAATTGAAAATGATGAAGCCGTATTAGAGCAAATATTTGAAAATATTCCGGTGAACGCAAATTTAATCGGTGGTTTGGAGGTTAATGAAGGCGAGGTTGTTCTGATACTTGACAATGACGGCAATGGTTCGGTTGATAAAATTCTGACGCGCGGAATCACTTTTGATTCTATTATTGCCGATATTGAAAGTTATTATCAATCCGGAGAAATCAAGAACAAGCCCGCAAAAAACTTGCTTTTGGCGCAATTTAAAGCGTTGAAATTGCAGTTTGCGGCTTTGGAGAAATTGCAGGATAACGGCAGATTATCGGCCAAAACAAAAACCGCAATGATCAAAGCGGCGCAGACGGCAATTAA
>CAYOLX010000092.1:0-2761 GCA_964404915.1 uncultured Candidatus Saccharibacteria bacterium
GTCGAGCAATAATAATTAACAATCCACAAACTTGGCTATTGCAATGTCAATGTTTGTGATATACTAAAAACATATGGGACTAATTCTAATTTGGCCAATCGCAATTATCGGTTTTTTTATCCTCATTGGCCTGAGGATCGTTGATCAATATGAACGCGGTGTTGTGCTGACGCTTGGAAAATATACTAGCACAAGGCAACCAGGTTTAACTTGGCTCTTGGTTGGTTTTCAGCGAATGATAAAAGTTGATTTGCGTATTACTACGACCGATATTCCGCAACAAGAAGTTATTACAAAAGATAATGTTCCTATTGGAATCAATGCGGTTGTTTATTTCCAAGTTCAATCCGCAGAAAATGCAATTTTAAATATTAAGGATTACACGACAGCGGTTTCGCAATACGCGCAGGCCGCGCTTCGTGATGTTATCGGAGCTATCGAGCTTGACCCGTTGCTTTCTGAACGAGAAAAGATTGCGGAAGAAGTCCAAAAAATTGTTAGCGCGGCTACCCAATCGTGGGGTATTCTGGTTACGGATATTAAAATACAAGATATTGAACTTCCCGCCGACATGAAGCGCGTTATGGCGAAACAAGCAGAATCGGAACGAGAACGCCGCGCGATTATCATTAGAGCAGAGGGAGAATTTCAAGCTTCCGAACGCTTGGCACAAGCCGCTCAAATGCTCAGCTCTATTCCGGGCGGTCTTTCAATGAGAACACTGCAAACAATCGAAAAAATAAATCCGGACCCATCAAAGACCGTAATCTTTGCTTTGCCGGTTGAAGTGTTGGAGGGAATTAAGGCAATCTCTCAAGCGGTTAAGCCAAAATAATATGCTAGAGCGAGTTATATTTCAGGTTGAAGATGTTTTTTCTATTGAAGGCAGGGGCATAGTTGTTGTTGGTAAACTCATTGACGGTGTTGCCAAAAAAGGAATGAAGACCACCATCAACGGAAAGCAATCTGAAATTCTTACAATCGAATCACAGAATAAAAATATAGAATCTTTAACAACTGGCATACCTGCCGGTTTGCTTCTGAGTAATATCAAAAAAGATGATGTTCAAAAAGGAAACACTTACCATTTTCAATAAAATTGCTTACTTTATTTCCTTGAGAAAAGACTCGGCTAATTGAGCGGTTTCTTCGCTTGCTTGATAAAAGTTTTTCCAAACAACAACAATATCAGCGTCGTTGAAAGTTGCTCGTTGGACTTCTCTTATCGTATCGCCTCCCGCTACCGCGACTAACACATCATAATTTCCTTTAATTTGTTTGATTTGATAATAAGGAATTTGTTTTTCTTTGGAAAATTCCGTTTCATCAACTCCTCTGTGCAACATCACGACATTGGGGAGTTTTTTTAATTTTTTCAAAACAGCAAGCGCACTTTCAACATTCATCATGTCAATCATTGAATCAATGTTAAATTTTTGGCATTCCTCAATAAAACTATCTATCGTCTCTATTGGCGCAACACCAAGACAAGTTGCCGCGTTGGCTCCGGCATTTGCCATTATTTCTACTTCACGCGCCGCTAAATCAGCACATTTATTGTCTGCTACTATGTAGGTTCCCGCAGGAGCCATCGCTTTTATTCGCGAAACGGCTTCCGTTCCGTATATTTTTATTAATGGCGTTCCTGCTTCAATCAAAATCCTGTCCGAGGCCGGAAGTTGTGAAATAATTTCTTCGGCTTCTTCAAGGGTGCTGTTGAGGGCAACATGAAGATATTTTTTCCGTTTTTCCAATCTTGTTTGCTTAAATAAGTTCGTTGATATTTGACTTGGAATAATTGCCTTATTTTCAACCAAAAGGTTTTGAATGCTTGAAAAATCGACATTGGAATTATTTTTATTTAAATTACTTTGTTGCTGTGCCGTTTTTTGCAGAGTTAAAAGAAAAGAGGATAAAAATTTTGGATTTTTTACGATAAAAATAATTCCTACAACTAAAAGAATGCCCCCTATAATCGGATTTATAGAAAAAGCAATAAAGATTGCGGCAATTATCAGACCAATCAGATTAAATTTTTGAGGTTTTTGATTTTGCATAACTATTTAACCAATTTCAAAAATTCTCTTGCCAAATTAGCGGTATTATCCGGCGCTTCGTAAAAAGAACGCCAAATAACCGCGATGTCTGAATCATTGAAAAAAGTCCTGACAACATCGCGCGGCGTTTCTCCACCAGCCACCGAAATTAAAATCTTACCATAAGTTCCTTTAATTCGGTGGATTTGCGCGTGCGGAATTTGTTTTTCTCTGTTTTTTATGTTTTCATCCACTCCGCGATGTAAAACAACTATGGTAGGAAGTTTTTTTAATTTCTGTAGAATTTCAAAAGGAAATTCCACATTCATCATATCCACCATTGAATCAATACCCGCCTTTTCGCATTCCCTGATAAATTCGTTTATTGTTTCTATTGGCGCCAATCCTAAACAAGTTGCCGCGGACGCACCGGCTTCGACAACCGCCTCAACTTCGCGCGAGCCCCTGTCCATGCACTTCAAATCAGCGACAATATATCCGGGCTTCTTTATTTTTTCACTCCACCAGTTTTTTAACGCACTAATACCACTCTGTCCGTAATTTTTGACAAAAGGAGTTCCGGCTTCAATAATTATTTTTTCCGAAGCTGGAAGCATTGCAATCATTTCTCTTACTTCATCAAGAGAACGATTAAATGCTATTTGCAGATATTTTGATCGTCGGTTTAACATAAGCGTATCAACAACTTCATTATATCTAATTTT
>CAYOLX010000093.1:0-2729 GCA_964404915.1 uncultured Candidatus Saccharibacteria bacterium
CCTCATCTCTGTCCCCGACATCGCCCCCGCCAAACCATTCCACCCTTCGGGCGAACCATTCCATTCCATTATTTTGCCAATTTCGCAAACCGCAATTATAAATACAAAAAATTATTTTCCGCAACACTTTTTATATTTTTTCCCCGAACCGCAAGGGCAAGGCGCGTTTCTTTCCGGATTTTTTTCGCCAATAACGGAGATTTTATCCGTTGTTTTGTTCTCGGTGGCAAAATTAATCCCCAAATTTTTCACAAAATAATAATATTTTATCCCCGGGTCCTCCTCCAAAAAAAACTTGAATGATTTTTTTACTATGCGCTTTCCGGCTAATCTTTCAAAAAAATCGGCCTCCCGGTCATATTCGCCTTTATCAAATCTATTTTTCATATTCAAAGCAAAACTGTAGTTTGGGTTTAATTTCAAAGCGATGTCCATCATCATCGCGCTCTGCAACCGCTGGCCGCACGCAAAATGGCAAACCGATTTATTGGCAAAAAACGGAATATATCCGGTCTCACCACCAAATTTTTGCGCATCGCAACAAAAACTTTTTCCCAAAGTTTAAGCGCTTCCAAAAAATCATCTGCATTCATTGCCTCATGAGCTTCTTGCAAAAACGGATACCAGCAATCATCGCCGATTTCCCGAGCATCGGAATGAAAACAGGGTTGATAGTCCGGATTTTCTAATATTTTTTCTTGCGGAGTTTTCCCGCCCAATTTTTCATTGGGCAAAGTGTTATGAAAATCAAAAGATGCTTCAATTAACTCATTGAAACTATCGTCAAGCGCGCGATCAAGCGCCAAATACCGCATAATTGTTATAACATCCAGCGGTTTCATATTTTTTTTCTGCCACCAATCCGCCACAGTATTGGCATTGATATGCCTTGATAGACCGAACTTTTCCAGCGCTTTGGAAAAATTTTCACGCGCGGCTTGCGAATCAATAGTCTTTGATTGCAAATCAGCGTCATCATCAATTCCGGCAAGAAAAGAAAACGCCAACCGCGGAGTTATCGTGTCAGCGCCTCCAAATGTTATTTCTTGCCACCTTTTTGTGCTTTTTGCGATCGGCAAAACCACCGGATCGGCGCCCACCAATTCCCAATGATCGCCCACTCGCGCCACGCGATTTAGAAATATATTCCCTTTTTCAACATTGCGCGTCAACGAATATTCTTGAACAAAAAAATCTTGCCCCGTGCGAACATCGCGAATATCCATCCCTTTGCCGCGATAAACTCGCAAAATTTCAAACGCGCCATAACGATGAGTGGAACAAAGGTCAAAATAAATTTTTTTCTCTTTTTCGGAAAATTGATTATCGTTCCGCCGGCAATAATCCTCCAAAACCGTCAATCCGCTTGCCAGCCTAAAATCAAAAACCAGCCATTCATTGATAATCGCTAATCGTTTTTCGTTTATTTCCTCCGCCGGACGGTTGCCGTTGAAGAATTCATCAAGCGCTCTCTGCACTTCACCATCCCCGATCGGCAAACAGGAGAAAAAATCGTCTAAAATTTTTGATATCGTTCCTTTTGGCAACATAAATTTTTGGTTTTAGTTTAATTTATTTTCAATGGCAAACAAGAGCTAGCTCAATTAATGATCGTTTGCGGCTATTCCACCCTTCGGGCGAACCATCCCGTTGTTTTGGCGGAGGAAGATGCGCGGATGAATGGTTTATGATTTCTTTTTGACGATGTCGTAATTTTCTTGGAGATATTGCAGATCTTCATAGAGCTTGGAAAATATCTCGTTTTTTTCAAAATGCGGCTCTTTGAGGGCAGCATTGATAATTGTCGCCAAAACCGCAAAATAATCTCCATGCTCAATATGAAACTCCAAATGCCTGACACGATCGGCGCGATTGTTTAAATCGCGAACAAACCAAACCATTGGCGACTCGCCGTCGGCCGCGATTGATCCGCAATCCGTTTTTTGTTTATAATTTTTGTTAGTCATTTCAGATTAATCCTTTATTTTTGAAACTTAAAAATTCATTTTTGCCAAGAATGACATGGTCGGTTAATCCGATGCCCATAATTTTGCCGGCTTCGGCCAACCTTTTGGTGATCGCCAAGTCATCTTGGGAGGGCTCAACATTGCCGCTGGGATGATTATGCGCCGCGATTATTCCCGCGGCGCGAAGAGCAATCGCCGGCTCAAACACTTCGCGCGGATGCACCAAGCTGGCGTTGAGCGTGCCAATGGAAATTATTTGCCGCTCAATTGGCGCGTTAGCAGTGTCCAAATAAAAAACCGCGAAATGTTCTTTTTTGGAAGCGCGAAAGTCGCCGCATAATTTCCAAACGTCTTCGGGCGACAAAATTTCCGGTTTTTTCTCCGGACGCATCCGCCGGCCAAATTCTAGCGCCGCGATTATTTGCAGTGCCCTTGCTCTGCCCAAGCCCTTTTCTTTGAGCAAATCTTCCAATTTTATTTTTTCCGCGCCGTTTTTATCGATCAATTTCACGATTTTTCTTGACAATTCCACCACATTCAACCCCTTGATCCCCGAACCCAAAAGCACCGCCAACAATTCCGCTGCCGCCAATTTCTCCGCCCCGTATTTTTCCAATTTCTCTCGCGGCCGGTCAACTTTCGCCAAATCTTTAATCTTCATAACTTTATTTTAGCGCGCCGCCCCAACTTTGCAAATTACTTTGAATTACGAAACTCGTTGAGGCGAGTGTTTTCGTCGGAGCATTATTTTGCGCGACCGGC
>CAYOLX010000094.1:0-2641 GCA_964404915.1 uncultured Candidatus Saccharibacteria bacterium
TGCTTATGCGGCGCGTGGTATTTGTAGCCACCCCGCTCTTTTTTTAGGTGATTAGGCTTGACAAAAAGGGAAGTATATGCTTCAATGACAATTGGAGGTGCCAAGTGTGAGATATTCAGTCGTAGTCGCCATCTTTTTGATGATGGTGAGTATCGGATCCGGATACGTGATTCATGGTAATCCGGGAGGTTCAGAAGGAGAGGCAATGAATGCGGGGTATTACGGTCATGCCTATACTGGCAGTACTCCGCAGGAGCAAGAATACTACAACTTTGGTGTGGAGAATCGCCACACATCAGAGGCCGCAGAGGCGGCAAGCCAATCTCCGGGAGTTGGTGCGGTATCTGCCGTGCTGTTGCTGTTCGGAGCAAGTATCGTGGTGCGGTCTGGACTCAAAAAGAAAGATTAGAGTCAAGATCCGGCTACGATTTTTTTATACAAATGCGGGGAAATCTGTTATGATGTGATTGTTGATAAAAAAAATGAATAACGCGCAAGGAAAAATGAATTTTGGGGGCAATGATAACAGCAGTGCGGCGGTTAATAAACGGGCGAAGAGCGGTTTTTCATCGTGGCGGAGGAAGCCCTATGAGCCGGGGCAGAAGGCGCCGTTCGCGCTGAGCCGTTCCAAGGTGGATATGTTTTTGAAATGTCCGCGCTGTTTTTATTTGGATGTGCGGCTGGGGATAAAAACTCCATCAATGCCGGCGTTCACGTTAAACAGCGCCGTGGATCATTTGCTCAAAAAAGAATTTGACATCCGGCGCGCGGCGGGGGCGGTCCACCCGCTGATGGCGGCCTATGGCATTGACGCGGTGCCGGCGCGGCATAACGAATTGGAAATTTGGCGAGAAAATTTCAAGGGCATCAGAATTTTGCATTCGCAAACGAATTTTGAACTTTTTGGCGCCATTGATGATTTGTGGATAAATCCGAAAGGGGAATATCATATTGTTGACTATAAAGCCACCAGCACCGTCAAGAAAATTGATCTAAACGACCAATGGAAAAAGTGGTACAAAATACAGGCGGAATTTTATCAATGGCTGTTGCGCGCGCGTGATTTTGCCGTCAACGATATTGCTTATTTCGTGTTTGCCAACGCCGATAAAGATAAGAAAGCGTTTGACGGCAAATTGGAATTCGCGGTGACGATCGTGCCGCACCAAGGCAATGATGATTGGGTGGAGCCGACGCTGGCGAAAATGAAAGATTGTCTGGAGTCGAACAATCCTCCCGCACCCAACCCCGATTGCGAGCACTGCCAATACATTGAAAAAGCAAAACTTGTCTAGGTAAAACCTAGACAAGTTTTGCAACAAAGAAATGATAAAACAAGGATTATTCGCAATCTTATTTTTTTTGCTGTTAACAACATTGGTTGGTATTATTTTTGAGATGGAAGGGGAGGTGCGGCAAGCGCAAGAGACAATTGTGATTTTGCGCGGGCAAAACGCGTTTCAGATTGCCGCGGATTTAAAGGCGGAGGGCCGCATCAATAGCAAGATTTTGTTTTTGTTTGAATTGGCAAAAAGCGGCAATTTTCGCAACTTGAAATCCGGCGAATATGATCTGAAAAACTTAACCAATCAAGAAATCATTGACAAGATGGTCAAGGGAATCACCGCGCCAAAAATCGTTACCATCATTCCGGGTCAGACATTGCGCGATATTCAAAACGATCCTCAAATTAAAAAAATTTTAAAATCAAATAATTTTGAGAATGTTGACATCGCGCCACTGAAAGACAAATTTGATTTCTTGAAGGAAATTCCCAAAGACGGAGACTTGGAGGGTTATTTATTTCCCGACACCTATCAATTGCCCGAAACGCTGTCCGCCGATGATTTGATTTTGGCAGCGTTAAAAAATTTTGACGTCAAACTTGACCTGCTGGGAAGACAGAATTTTATCGCCAAAAATTTAACCGTGCGCGACGCGGTGATCATGGCGTCAATTTTGGAAAAAGAAGTCAAAACCTTGGAAGACAAAAAAATTGTTGCCGGAATTCTTTATAAACGAATTGCCGCCGGCATGCTCCTGCAAGCCGACGCGACTTTACTCTATTATAAAGCCGGCAGTCCCGATCACTTTAACAAAGAAATTGATTCTCGCTATAACACTTATAAATACACCGGATTGCCGCCCGGACCGATTTGCAACCCCGGACTTGAATCGCTGGAAGCCGCGATTGAGCCGGTAAAAACCGATTATTGGTATTATCTTTCCGCGCCCGACGGCGCCACGGTTTTCTCTGAAACTTATGACGAGCACTTGCGCAATATCGCCGCCTATTTAAAAAACTAGAATTGCCCGGAACAATAATTTATTAGGTCAAAACGCCCTCGGCGTTTTTTTGTTAAGATTTATAAGTTTATTTGACAAAGAAGTAATTTTGGCATAAATTGTAGGAAATTGAACATATGTCCATAGGACGCAAGAAGGCCGCCTTGGTGCCCGGTTAATTTTTCCTCCCTAACCGGGTATCAATGCGGCCTTTTTGTTTTTGCCCAACAAATTACTGATACTACCGACAGGGGTCTTTCCGCTGTTAGCTTTAAAACAACAGCGGAAAGACCCCTGTTTTCAGACTTCTTGTTTTTGAAATCTGGCGAGGTCAAACCTCATCAGATTTTATAAA
>CAYOLX010000095.1:0-2629 GCA_964404915.1 uncultured Candidatus Saccharibacteria bacterium
AGCCGTAGAGGATGGCTTTTGGGGTAAATTATGTTATAATTGGTTTATGAAAAACTGGTCGGTTGATTTGCGAGAGCTAAAAAAAGATAAGGAGCAATATGCCATTTGGAAGCTTGAACAAATGGTTAATTTTGGTTTGGATGGCAAAAAAATCAGCCGCGCCGAATTGAAAAAATACTGGGATAAATTGCTCTTGGATCCGGATAAAAAACGATATTTATCTTGGCTTTTATGGGAGAAACAATCTTAAATGAAGAACAAAGAAGATTGCTAAATGCCGTGATGAAAGATAAATGGATATGTGAACAATTTTATTTAACCGGCGGCACGGCTCTGGCTGAGTTTTTTTTGCAACATCGCTTATCTGAAGACTTGGACTTCTTTTCGGAAAATGACTTTGATAGTTCGGCGATTAATGTTTTTTTTGCCAAAAATAAAAAAAACTTGAAAATCAAGAAAATTGAATACCAGCAAAGTTTTAAATAGATACCAAATCAATATATGGAGAATTATTTGACGGCCGAGGGGCTGGAAAAATTGAAGAAGGAATTGGGGACGCTGGAGAATGTGACGCGGCGCGAGTTGGCGGAGAAGTTGAAATATGCCATTTCATTCGGGGATTTGCGGGAAAACGCCGCCTATCATCAAGCCAAAGAACAGCAAGCGTTTACCGAGGGGAGAATTTCGGAATTAAAGGCGATTATTGCCAACGCAAAAATTGCGGATAAAGGGAGCAACGACAAAGTGCGTCTCGGCGCCACCGCGGTTTTGCGTTGCGGCGATTCGACGGAAGAATATGTTATCGTCGGTCCGGAAGAGGCGGATGTTTTCACGGGTAAAATTTCCTATAAATCGCCGCTGGGCGAGGCGGTTCTTGGCAAAAAAACCGGCGATAAATTTATTCTAAAAACTCCCGAAGGAAAAATGGAATATGAGATAAAAGAAATCAGGTAATCATACAATCATAGAAACATAAAAGTCATATAAACATTTAAGCATTTAATCATTGAAATTTCCGCAAAATCGGCGGAAATTTTTTAATTATCAACAGCGGGCTATTTACTTTCAAAAATAATTCGCGCTATAATTAATGTAGTTATGAAGTGTTCTAATTTAAAAAAATATGGATCAACAATTATTAGCATACATTGAACAAGAATTAAAACGGGGCGTGCGTCCCGAAACCGTTAAAAAAGCGCTTTGCGATGCCGGCTGGGAAGGCGGTCTTGTGGAAGAAGCATTTTTGGCGGTGCAATCGAAATCCGCGGCGCCGCTTCCTCAGTTCGCGCTGCCCAAGAAAGAGCCGAAAGAAGGTCCGCTGACTATTAGTGATGCCGGTGAAAGTTCCTCAAAAAAATTTTCAACCATTAAGGTGGTTCTTGGTATTACCGCGCTGGCTTTTGCCGCGATTACCGTCTACTTGTATCTTTCCGATTCTTTCGGCGCCACGGAAATCAGCGACAACGGATTGATTTTTGAAAGTGAAAATTCACTTTTGCCGGAAAATAAGCCGCCGGTTCCACCGGCTGGCGGTGAAGAGAACGGATTGGTCGTCTCCGTTCCCGAAGAAGACAATTTATCTGGCAAAGATGATGGTGCGATTTTAGAGCAACCCATTGAAGATATTGCGTCAGAGCCGATAATTGAGCCCAAAGAGGAAGAAGATACCAAATCAACAAAGGATGATCAGCGCAAGGCCGATATGGAAAAGTTGGTTGAAGCGCAGAAGGCGTGGTTTGCCGCCAACGGCAAGTATTACACTTGCGGATTGGGGGGCGGCGACTGCGGCGGTAAGCTCCATGGCTATCCGACTCAAATCGGTGAATATTTGACGGCGACCCCAAAAGATCCTTCGGGGATAACATCCGGAACTTGCGGTAGCAGTTATATTTATTGCGGGCTTAACAACGCGCCCTATTCTCATTTTTTCTGCTACTATGCCAAGCTGGAAGGCGGCGGCTATTACACCGCGTCCCATGAAGGCAATTTCTTGCGCCAGACGCCGCCTAAAATTTTTGAGGAATGTGCCGCGGCCAATTAAGCTTGCCGCGCTTCGATAATGTTTGAAATAAACAAAAAAGCCGCGATGTATTAACTTGATTGCGGCTTTTTGCTTCTTATCATAATATGCAAGAAATTAGCGATGAAATTATTGTTGGCCGGGTGCAGAGTGGCGATGCGGATGAATTTGCTTCTTTGATGGATCGTTATGAAAAAAAGATTACCCGCTACGGGAAAAAATTTCTTTCTCAACCTGACGATATTAAAGATATTGTGCAGGAGATTTTTACCAAAGCATATGTCAATATCAAAAGTTTTGATTGCAAAAGGAAATTTTCTCCTTGGATTTATCGCATTGCCCACAATGAGTTTGTCAACGCTTTAAAAAAGAAAAAGTCGGAAAAATTGTCATTTGTTGATTTTGATTTGTTTTTTCCTCATCCTGCCGCCAAAGAAGCCGCCGACAGCGATATTGAAAGGGCGGATTTGCGGCGCTTGCTTGATGGTTATATCGAGAAATTGCCGGTGAAATATCGCGAACCGCTGATATTGTATTATTTTGAAGAGATGGGTTACTTGAATTGCCTAGTGAAATGCAACTTTCTTGTTAAGTTTTTCTTTGTTTTCG
>CAYOLX010000096.1:0-2626 GCA_964404915.1 uncultured Candidatus Saccharibacteria bacterium
CTCGCGGTTGGGACATTCACAAAGCCGGCCGCGGGCAACATTACCGCCTCCGGCAGCGTTACCGCCACAGCTTTCTATTATTCTTCCGATAGCAATCTCAAAAAAAATATCGCGCCAATCGAAAACGCCGCGCAGAAAATAAATTCTCTGCAAGGGTCTTACTTTGACTGGAAAAGCGATGGCCGGAGGTCAATGGGATTGATTGCCCAAGAAGTTGAAACCGTTTTCCCCGAAGCGATCATCACAGATGAAAATACCGGATTAAAGGCGGTCGATTACGCGAAAATGGTCGCCCCGCTGATTCAGGCGATAAAAGAACAACAGCAAGAAATCGACGCGTTAAAAGCAAGTATAAAAGAACTGAATCAAAAATAAGCCGTTTAAAAATCCAATAATCCAAAAATCAATTTTAAAAATAATGCTGAAATCATTAAAAATCGGCAGCTTGCTGTTTTTGGCAATTATTGCCGTAAATTGCGAAGTTGCTTTCGCCGCCCAATCATATTCTGTTGCCGGCGGCGCCAGCGCAATGATCCACGAATGGAGAGTTTGTCAGCGAGTTACCAATGCTTCGGGATGGCCGGCCGTTTTTGTTCCCACCAAAACATCCGGCGAATGGGCCAATTTTCGCGCTAATCGCCCGTCTCACGTATCTTTAGGACCATGCATCCCGGGCAATGCCACGGTAACAATCTATGAGCAATCATGTGGTGCCGCGGGACACAGCTATACAGTTTCAACTTTACCGCAATCATTTACCACTACTACCGGAAAACAATATACCATTTCGCTCCAGGATCCCTATATTAAAATCAACTCCTATCGAGCATCGGGCCCAACTCCGGGAATGAACGTTATCGCCGTGAGACTCAGTATTCCCGGTTACACGGCAATGTGGGCAAATCAAGTCATCAGCTATACGCTGGGATATGACGGTATTGCCGCTTCAGTCCCCAATCTTCTTGGCCCCGACACTCAAGCCGGCCCCTATACTTATCCTTATTGGTACAGAGGCAGGTGGTATTACTATGATAAACCCGCGTTTTTGGGCAACGGACACACCGAAGCCATTCTAGGATTCCCCCTGTATTAGAAGATCGCGTAACAATTTTTATTTAAAACCAATCCAATGAAGCTAACCGTTGAAAACCAAAAAAAACTTATTAACGTCATATCAATTTTCTTAATCGCCCTGTTTGTCATTGTTGCTTTGGATATCGCGCAGAAAAATAAAACCGATAACCCGGCAAATGACGCTAAAAATGAGAGCAAAATTTTCTCGCAATGGCGCGATTACAATAACGAAAAATATGGCCTTCAAATCAGCTATCCGAGCGACCGCTATATTGTTCAGGAAGATGATAATAAAGCAGAAATAAGCCCTGCTTGCGGCGAAACTCTTTGGCGCGCTTTTTTGATGGATAAGGCGGATAATTTGAACGCCGGCGAATTGGCAATATACCAAAACTTGCAAAACACCGCTCCGGAAGATTTTTTTATTTGCCGGAAAACCGAGGCAAAAAAAAATTTTTTTGACAGAAGCGAGATAAGGGAAATTAAAACTCCCAAGGAATATGGGGTAAATAATCAGGCGTTGCGTTTCATTTTAAGCGGCAATATGGAATCATTGATCATTGTTGCCGACGATATCACTTATGAAATCCGCAATATGGGTAATATAGCCGCCACAATTTTCGACCAAATAATTGATAGCGTCAAATTAACCGAGCGGCGATTTGAGGATATCGACGCGCTTGATGAATTTTGCGCTCAAAACGCGGCGCGTAATAACCAAGCGATGACCGCCGCCATTACCATCCCGATCAACGCAAACGAGGAATTCATCGGGTGCGCCTTGCGACCGGATTCCAATCTTGGGGAATGGAACAGAAGCCAGCCATTGGAAATTTTTCACGTCGCCAAAGATAATAACGGTTATTCGGTGCTGTGGCAAGGCGGTATAGCGATCCGCGCATCAAACAATAATTTTATTGATTGGCAATACGTTATGGATATTGTTTCCGCCGGAGACATTAACCAAGATGGATTCACCGAAATTTTGCTCTCGGGAAAAGGAAGTGGCGCGTGTCCGGAAAAATGCGCCGAATGGTGTCTTTATTCGCCCGGAAATAAGGATTTAATCTGTATGACCAGCTTTACCAGATCCAAAGAAGAAAATATAACTATTGATCGCTTGCGCTGTGTAACGGATGTTGATGAAACTTGCGAAAAAGACTGTGATATTTTGGTGCGCACCTTATGCTTTAATGAAAAAATCGACATACCCGAATATGCCGTTTTTAAAAATTATCTCGAGCAATACGCATTGCCGGGAATATAAGCTAAAATATGGAACAAACAAAATTCGCCAAAGCATTGGCGCTGTCAGCCGGAGTTTTGGTTTTCTCGGGCGCGATCAGTTATTTGATTTTCGCTCAAAGCGCGTGGCAACCGCCCAGCAAGATGCCGCCCGAAGGTAACGTTGACGCGCCAATCAATGTCGGACCAATCGCGCAAACCAAAGCCGGAGATTTAAGCGTGGGCGGTAGTTTTTGCGTGGGAGAACCTTGCAAAATCGCGGTGGCGCCAAAAGACTGCGGAGATGGTTATTTTGTCAAAAGCATTG
>CAYOLX010000097.1:0-2624 GCA_964404915.1 uncultured Candidatus Saccharibacteria bacterium
TAAATTACCCGACTATCATCATACCCCATTTGCAAAAACGATTCAAGACTTCCAATGCCTCCAATGCCTCTAATCGTTATAGAGGCATTCCAGAAAACGAAATGCCGTGGGCGGAGCAAACCAAATATATTTTAAGTCGGATAATGTGTCGGTGATATCAATGATTTTTCTTGCCTCCGAATTGAATTCCGGCGGCTTGAGATTGTTTTTTAAAAATGACAACGTGATGCCCATGCTGTCAAAAAATGATTCGCGGCTGGTCCAAACGCACTCCATTCCCCCAAAATAGCAATCAGCGGGAAACAAAAAATAGCGATCAAAAGCAACACCCAAGCGATGGAAAACCTCCGTTGATTTTTGAAAATTCTTGCTTTCTTTATGAAAACCCGCCATTGATCTGTCATCCATGCGCGCCAATTCATCATATCCGGCAAGATTTTTGTTAAATTTTTGGAAAATTCCCCAAATGGTTCGAAAAACCGGGTCCATGCCGAAGAAATCGTCTTTGCCTTTTTTCTGATGAGTGAAAAGCCAATATAAATAATGATATAATTCGCCGGTCATTTTGAGAAATTTTTCCTCTTTTAAATCAAGGCCGGAATTCAAAATCACATTTGCCGGCGCGTTATGCAAAAACAAAGAAAAATATTTGTGAAATTCGCCGCTGAATTCTTCTTTTTTTTTGCCAATGTTCGCGATTAAATCTAAAAAATCAATAAAAGCGGAAAATTCGCAATCAAAATTGGGCGCCGCGACCTCCCCGGGTTTGGCTGTTTTTATGTTTTTCATTCCCGCCTCAAAAACCCCGCCGCCCGATTCTTTTAACGTTTCGCGGGAAAAATAGGCCGGAACCACCGTCCATTTTCCGAACTGATCTTGTTGCAATCGAGCAGTTAAAAAATCCCGCCCCAAATCAAGATCGGGATAAAGCGCCGCCAATTCCTGGCGCGGCGTGGCGCCTTCAAAATGCTGCGAATCGCCTTCGTTGAGCCACGCGGTTTGCATCCATTTGCGAAAAATGCGATTTATTATCTTGGTTTTGTCCAAAAGCGCGATATCTTTGCCGTTCAAATAAACTCTGTCGGGATCATCGGCCAAATCAGGCGAAAATTTTTCCACATTCATAAACAGCAAATCGGCAAATATCTGGCACATTTCATATTCATTGCGCTCCCAAAATTCTTCATGCTTGATATAAGCCATAATTTTAAAATTATCATCAACATTCCAACATTCCGCTTCATCGCGCACCGAGATTTACCTTTTTATTCTATGCTTTAGCATGGTAAATCTCCGGTGCGTGAAGAATATTGGAATGTTTGCTATCTTTATTTTTTAATTCATCCGCCAAATAACAAAATTCAAATAGCCGGCGAAAATTATTCAAACAAAAAATTTAGTTATCTTGCGGCGATAATCTGGTTGATTTTTCCAAGAGTTAATTGTCCAACATATCCCGAGCCGCGGCTTAACCCGACCGGAGTCAAAATTTCACCGGCATACTTTTCTTGAAATTGAACAACCGCGGTTCTGGTGATGCCGCCAAAGTCACCCGTCGGCACCACAGCAAATCCCTGAGATCTTAGAAGCTCTTGCAAACATTTCACCTGGTCGCTCCCCCTCATGCCATAGAATAAATTATCCGTGATTTGATCGCATGAAAAATCATTGCTTGCTCCGGTTATCGCTTGTAATTGCTTTGTTAAAGCGTCAATAAGAGATTTGAGTTCGCTGATTTTTTCAATGATTTGTTGGTGTGTCATCGGCGCGTTATCACTATTGATATTATTAAAATTATTTATCGCCGTCGTTGCGCTTTCATTATTTGTTGGCACGTAAATTTTAACCAAAACTTTTTTACTTGCCGAACCGGACGAATTGGAGCAAACAATCGCATACTCTTTGGAATTTATGACCGTCAATCTCATTGATCCTTTAATCGGCTGATTGCCCGACCAGTCCCCCGACGCGCGACACAAATCGGCGTTAGTCGCACTCCAATCCAAAGCAACGACTTCGCCGGCATTAACCATTACTTCTTTTGAATTTCCGTTGACTGTGATATCAATTGTCGGTAAATTGACGCTAATATTATTGGCAATATCGGCGTTGTTATTGTCATTGATGTTATTATTGCCGCTTGCGTTAATATTTTCATCGTTAACAATACAAACTCCGTTTGAACAAGTTTGTCCGGTCAAGCATTTTGAATTATCATCAGTCCATCCCGTGCCCGATAAATTACAAACCTTGCAACCCGAAACCGTCCATGGATGGCAAGCAAAACAAATTCCATCCGAACATGTCTGCCCCGATGGACAAGCAATTACCGCCGACCATTCGACACAAGATCCATTTTCATAAATGTTGCAAAATTGGTAGCCGTTGCTACTACTACACCGCTTCATACTGGCAGGAAGACAATTCCCTAACGAACAAGTATTCTCCCCGGCACAAAGAGTAACCGTTGACCATTCCAAGCAGGAATCAGAATCGTGATTACCGCAGGTTTGGTAGCCGTTGCCACTACACCGCTTAATGCCCGCAGAAGAACACTCATCGACGCATTGCGCAACGCATTGTCCGTTGGAACAAATTTGCCCTGAAATGCAGGTGCCGCAGTT
>CAYOLX010000098.1:0-2609 GCA_964404915.1 uncultured Candidatus Saccharibacteria bacterium
CGGGCAATTAAAATTTAATGATGCCGCGCTCAATAATTCGCAAACTTCGATCTCTAATTTTGAGATTGTTGATTTGGGCGATGGGATGGCGCGGGCGAGTTTTGTTTTGGCGGTTCGCGATCGGCACGGCAAAAATTTTTCACGGGAATTTGGGCAAACATTTTTCAAAAATAAATGATAATTTTTGTTGATTCCAGGAGCGGCTTTGTGGCGTTAATTTCGGCGATGTTGATGGCGGCGGTGTTGCTGGCGCTGGCGGCCAGCGCCGGGCGCGCCGGATTCTGGGGGCGATTCGGCTCGCTTGATTATGAAAACAAAAAAATCGCGCTGGCGGCCGCGCGCGGTTGCGCCAATCAAGCGTTGCTGGGAATTGCCAATGGCGAAACCGTGATTTTGTGGAGTCGTTGCCAAGATTTGCGAATCAACGCGGAGAATTATCCCGTTTATGAAATTATCGCCCGCGCCAATTGGAAAAATTCGTTTGCTCGATTAAACATTAAAGTCCAAAAAATTTCGGAAGGGAAAATTGAAATCATTGAATGGCGCGAATTTTAACCCCTTTGATTTTTTCCAAAGGTCGAAATAATCATAAGTAAAAAAATAAAATGAAAAACAAAAAAATAAAGAAAAGCGAATCGGGTTTCACTTTAATTGAGATTTTGGTGGTGATCGGATTAATTGCGCTTTTGGCCGCGGTGGTGATTATCGCCATCAATCCCGCGCGGCAATTCGCGCAAGGCCGCAACTCTCAGCGCGTGAGCAACGTCAACGCCATCCTCAACGCCATCGGCCAAAGAATCGCCGACAATAAAGGTCTGTTTAGAGCGTCTGATGATTTAGTATGCGTTGTTAATTTGCCGACAGCAACATCAACGACACAAATTATCAGCAGTACCGGCGTGGATTTAAGGCCTTGCATTGCACCGACGTATATTTCCGAACTACCCGTGGATCCGGTTGATGGAAAAGCTTGCGCCGATGCCGCTTGTTCGGCGGGATATAATACCGAATATACGGTATTACAGGATGCCAACGGTCGAGTCACGGTTTGCGCGCCAAAATCAAAAAATGAGACCGCGATTGAAGCCAATCCCGAAGAAATCTGCGTCACCCGTTAGTATTCGCGCAAAACAAAAAGGGCATCCGCCCTTTTTGTTTTCTTTCGCTTCGCCGCGAAATTACATAGGTGACACCTATGCCAATAATCCGGTGAGGTCAAACCTCACCAGATTAGCCGCATCATTGTATTTAACGGACATTCCAACATTCTCAAGAATGTCGGAATGTTCATAAGCGATGAGCGGATAATGTATTTCAATATTCTGCAGAATACCAGAATAGTTTTTATAATTGGAGAGTGGGAAAATTGACGGAAGGCGATCTTTTGTTAATATATAGAATATACTTTGAATTACGAAACTCTTATTCGGCAAGTATTTTCGCGGAGCACGGAAATTTTATTGCTATAAAATTTCCTAGTATTTTGCGCCGGTCGCGCAAAATAATGCTCCGCGAAAACACTTGCTTCAACGAGTTTCGTAATTCAAAGTAATATAGCAATTGGATTATGCTTGATGATAATGTTAAAAATTTGGCGGTTGAATGGTGTGCCGGCGACGATCCGAATAATATTCCAAAAGATTATTATTGCGCCGACCGTGGTGAATTTGGCGCCAGAATTGATAATTTGTCGGCGGATTTGAAATCCGATACGAAAATGGAAGAGGGCGATGTTTATATGATTGCGGCAATGGCGGGCGAGATTGGCAATAATTCTTTTGACCATAATATCGGTAATTGGCCGGATGCGCCGGGCATTTTCTTTGGCTGGAGCATTGATAATAATGGCGCGCGAATTGTGATGGCCGATCGGGGGCAGGGGATAATGAAAACTCTCAGAAAAGTGAAGCCGGAAATCTCAAATCATCAAGAGGCGTTAAAAGTCGCGTTTTTTGAGAAAATTTCCGGCCGGGCACCGGAAAATCGCGGCAACGGGTTGAAATTTGTACGCGAAGGAATTAAGCAAATGAAAATTCATTTGGTCTTTGTTTCCGGCGACGCGCGAGCGGAAATTAATCAAGAATTTAAAATTGGCGCGGCGAATGAAAATATTCGCGGCTGTTTGGCAATTATTGAAATTAAAAGAGATGAAAATTGAAATTAAAAAATTTGGAGAGATGCTAATGTCGCGGCCTGCCGGTCGGGAGGCATATTTGGCGTTGTCGGCTTACTTGACCAAAGGCGTTGATCGCCAAGAGTTGTTGGAGATTGATTTTGACGGCGTGAAAGTTTTGGCGCCGTCTTGGGCGGATGAAGTAATCACCAAACTGGCGCAAGAATTTCCCAACATCAAATTGCTCAACACACAGAACTCCACAGTGCAGGCAACCCTCAAAACCCTGCGCGAATACTCCGACTTAAAAATCTAACCATTAATTGACATTCCAAGATTCTTCACGCACCGGAGATTTGCCATGCTAAAGCATAACAATACAAAGGCAAATCACGGTGCGCGACAGAGCAAATGTTGGAATGTCCATAAGCGATGAGCGGATAATGTATTCCAATATTCTGCAGAATACCGGAATAGTTTTATGGCGGGGAAGTTA
>CAYOLX010000099.1:0-2507 GCA_964404915.1 uncultured Candidatus Saccharibacteria bacterium
CGCAGCCGAAAGATGGAAATTGCAGCCAAAGCCAATTCGGCAACAGACCCTTGATAACCAAAAGCGTGAAAAATCGCTAATTTCCGCCCTTTTTCACGCTTTTCCCCAATTTACGCCATAAACTGACAAATTTTAATGCGCCTGCTTAATTAATATGCTATTATAATTGTATGGCGAAATTAAATGACAAAAAAAGATATTTGCAGATCGCGCTAAACGGCGATCTATCCGACGCGCAAAGAATCATCGCGCGGCTTCCCGCCAGTGATCGCATCATCATTGAAGCCGGCACGCCGCTCATCAAGCAACATGGCGCCGCCGCGATTTCGCGTCTGAATTATTGGTGGCAAGACCGCTTGTTTGCGGCGAAGATTGACGCCCCCGCCTATATCGTGGCGGATCTAAAAACCATTGATCGCGGCGCCACCGAAGCGCGCATGGCGGCAAACGCCGGCGCGAGCGCGGCAGTGGCGATGGGGCAAGCGCCAATAGAAACTTTGAATTCATTTATCGCCGAATGCGAGATTTTGGGAATTGACGCGATGGTGGATATGATGAATGTTGATTATGCGTTAAATGTTTTGCGCAAATTAAAAAAACAGCCCTCGGTAGTGATTTTACACCGCGGCGTAGACGAAGAGAAATTCAATCGGGAAAAGCAAATCCCCTATCATGAAATCCAGCGCGTCAAAGGCAATTACGACATTATGCTGGCAATCGCCGGCGGCGACACTCCGCGCGAAGTGCAAAGATCGTTTTTCAACAGCGCCGACATTGCCGTGGTCTGGAAAAATTTCTACACCGCGGCCGGCGACACCGTCACCCTCGCCCAAGAATTCTTGCGCCAAATCAAATGATTACATTTTTTCGGGCGCGGAAACTCCGAGCAAGGTGAGGGTGTTTTTCAAAACGGTTTTTGTTGCCAAAATCAGTCCCAAGCGCGCTTGGACGGTTTTTTTATTTTCGCCGATTATCCGGCAATCGTGGTAAAACTTATGAAATTTGGCGGCAATCGATACCGCATAAAGACAAACGCGCTGAATTTGATAATCTTTGGCGGTGTCGGCGACAATTTCGGGCAAGCGCAAAAGTTCCTTTGCCAATTCTCTTTCGCTTTGATGCTCTAATTCCGAAAAAGATTTTGCCGCCGTTATTTTTTCGGCCTTGGCTTTTTTTATGATGCTGGCAATGCGCGCGTGAGCGTATTGAACATAAAAAACCGGGGAATCGGCGGATTTTTTCTTTGCCAGTTCAACATCAAATTCCATTTGCGACGACAAAGAATTTTGCAAATAAAAAAATCGCGCCGCGTCAACGCCCACTTCATCAATCAACCAATTCAACGAAACAATATTGCCCTCTCTTTTGGAGATTTTTCCGCCCTTGATGGTAACAATCTGGCAGATTAACACTTCAAATTCGCCGCGATATCCCAAAATATCTATCACGGCAATCATACGCGGCACATGCCCCTGATGATCGGCGCCCCAAATATCAATGATTTTTTTATAGCCGCGCTTGATTTTATTGTAATGATAAGCAATATCAGACAAAAAATATGTCGGGCTGCCGTTTTTGCGCAATAGCACTTCGTCCTTTTGCCCATATTTGGACATATCCAGCCAATACGCGCCGTCTTTCTCAAAGACCAATCCTTTTTCGCGCAAAAAATTATACGTCTTAATAACCAATCCCCGCTTATAGAGACATTCCTCGGAGATCCATTCGTCAAATTTGATCTTTAAATCCTTGCCGATAAATTTTTTCAAATCTTTTAATACTTCCTGCGCCAAAAAATAACCCGCGTCGGTTTCGGATTTTATTTTGGATAACTTGTTTTGCAATGACGCGATCTTGTCTTTTAGATAGGGCGACAAATAGGCCTCCCCGTTGCCCAGCGCCGTGGCGCCCAAAGTTTGGATTTGTTTGGAAACTCGCGCGTCATTAACATAATATTCTTTTTCGGTCTTATACCCGGACGCGGCCAAAACATTGGCAAGCGCGTCGCCATAAAACGCGCTGCGGCCATTCCCCACATGCAGCTGCCCCGAAGGATTGGCGGAAATAAATTCCACTTGCGTTTTTTTATTTTTACCGATATTAACCCTGCCGAAATTATCGCCCAACTCCAAAATTTTTTCCATCTCGCTGGCCGCGTATTTATCGCTTAATGTGAAATTGATAAATCCCGGCATCGCGACTTCAATTTTTTGAAACATTGACCGCGCTTTTCTGCTTTTCTCCAATTCCTCTTTAATTTTTCGCGCGATCTCTTGCGGGCTTTTTTTCGCCGGCGCCGCCAACCTCATCGCGATATTGGACGAATAATCCCCGTGAGTCCTCTCTTTGCAAACACTCACGCCCGCCTCCGTTAAAATTGAGGCATCCGCATCTAAATCAAAAAATCCGGCCGCCGCCAGCTTTTTTGCCGCCCCAATCACCAATTTATCAATTTGTTCCCGTATCATAATTTGATTTTACTTTTATCAAGTTTCAGTTTAACCTAA
>CAYOLX010000100.1:0-2391 GCA_964404915.1 uncultured Candidatus Saccharibacteria bacterium
TTTTTTTCCCGTTTTATCGCCTCCAGCAGTAAATTAGCGCAAAAGAGGGGAAAAAGCAATAGATAAATTGAAAATTAAAAAATCAAAAATCAAAATGACAATATAAAATTGAAAGTTAAAAATGTCGCGGCATTTTACATTTTTAACTGTCATTTTTCATTTTGATTTTTCAATTTTGCGTTTAATAAACATTCCTTGTTTGAGCATCTCACTAGCTTGCGTTTGGTTTCAATCATTAAACTGTCACAGTTTTGGCATTTATCGCCGGTGGGCTTGTCCCACAGGGCGAAATCGCAATCGGGGTAGGATGAACAGCCATAAAAGATTTTGCGTTTTTTGGTGCGTTTCTCCACGATATGCCCTTTTTCGCATTTGGGGCAGGGAATTTCCGTTGCGAATGCCGGTTTTTCGGGCGTCAGTGGTTCGGCGTGCTTGCAATCGGGAAATTTGGGGCATGCCAGGAATTTGCCGAAGCGCCCCATCTTGATCACCAAATTCGCGCCGCATTTGGGGCAGAGCTTGTCGGTTATTTCCGGGGTTTGGTTTTTCTTTTCCACTGCTTGGTATTTTTCTTCCAAATTTTTGGCGAAGGGATCATAGAAATCGCGCAAGACCTTGGTCCATTTCAGTTTCCCCGCCGCGATTTGATCAAATTCTTCTTCCATCTTGGCGGTGAAACCGATATCCACGATTTGCGGAAAATGGGCGACCAACAAATCATTGACCATCAATCCGATCTCGGTGGGTTTTAACGATTTTTTTTCGTCTTTTTTAATGTAGTTGCGCGCTTGAATGGTGGAGATGGTGGGCGCGTAGGTGGACGGACGGCCGATCCCATAAGCTTCCAATGTTTTGACGAGCGTGGCTTCGTTATAGCGCGCCGGCGGTTTGGTAAAATGCTGACTCACATCAAGTTTGATAAATTTCAGCGGTTCGCTTTCTTCCATTGGCGGCAAATCCAGTTCTTCAAATTTTGACGGATAGACTTTTAAATAGCCGTCAAATTTCAATGTTTGCCCATTGGCGCGAAAATTATAAATTGCGGGAGTTGCGGGGGTCAGACCCCCGCAAGCTTGCGGGGGTCTGACCCCCGCAACACATTCTGCGGCAATATCGATGCTTAAGGAATCAAAAAGCGCCGGGCTCATTTGACTGGCGATAAATCTCTGCCAGATTAATTCATAGAGCTTGACTTGGGGGCGTGAGAGATCTTTATCGGCCAGCGCCATTTCGGGAGTTTGGTCGGCATATGCGGGGCGAATGGCTTCGTGAGCTTCTTGCGCGCCTTTGGATTTGGTTTTATAGACATTAAAATGCTCCGGATGATAATTTTGTCCATAGTTTTTGGCGATGAAATCTTTTGCCGCCGCCAATGACTGAACGGATAAGTTTAATGAATCGGTGCGGTGATAAGTTATCAATCCCATTTCATATAATTGTTGCGCCGTCATCATCGCGGCTTTGGCGGTCATTTTAAATCTTTGCCATGCGGCTTGTTGGAGAGTGGAAGTGGTGAACGGCGGCAGGGGATTTTTGCGAGTTTCTTTTTTTTCAACCGTTGCGACTTGATAGGCGGCGTTTTCCAGATTTTGTTCAATGGCGATGGCTTGAGCTTCGTCCTTGATTTCCAATTTATCCAACGTCTTGCCGTTGATTTTTGCCAAGCGCGCGGTGAATTCTTTTTGCGGCGTGATTTTGGTGTTTTTTAAATTTGCCGAAATTTCCCAATATTCTTCGGCATTAAACGCCTCGATTTCTCGTTCGCGTTCGGCGATCAAACGTACCGCCACCGATTGCACTCTTCCGGCCGATAATCCTTTCACGATTTTTTTCCACAAAAACGGCGAAAGCTTGTAGCCCACGATGCGATCCAAAACCCGCCGCGCCTGCTGGGCGTTGACCAAATCAAAATTGATTTCTCGCGGATTTTTTATCGCTTCATCAATCGCGGTTTTGGTGATCTCGTGAAATTCAATTCGTTGGTAGGCCTTTTTGTCCAATTTCAATGCTTCCACCAAATGCCAGGCGATTGCCTCGCCCTCGCGGTCCGGATCGGTGGAAATTAAAACCACATTGGCTTTTTTTGCTTGAGCTTTTAGTTCTTTTATCGTGCTTTTGCCTTTTTTGGTGATGACATATTTGGGCGTGAAATTGCTTTCAACGTCCACGCCAAAAGCGGTCTTGGGCAAGTCGCGCACATGACCGAAGGAAGATAAAATTTTATATTTCGCGCCCAGAAATTTCTGCAAAGTTTTGGCTTTGACGGGCGACTCAACAATAATTAAATTCATAAAAAATCAAAATTGAAAAATCAAAAATTAAAATTAAGGAATATTATGGGTCTGTTGCCGAATTAGCTTTGGCTGCAATTTCCATCTTTCGGTTGCGCCA
>CAYOLX010000101.1:0-2330 GCA_964404915.1 uncultured Candidatus Saccharibacteria bacterium
GAGGGGATGAGGGTTTTTACCCAATACAGGCAGAAAGCTTGTCAGCGAAGGAGGTTGGGTTGGGCCATGCAGTCTCTGCCAGATTGCACTATGTAGCTTGACTGATTTTGCGATGGGCTGTTCCCCTCGCTAAAAGGCGCCGATGCATCGGCGTTTTTTAGTTGCCGCGATTTTTATTTTAACCTTATTTTTGTTAGAATGAATCAATTAACTTAAAAGATTTCAAAAATTTAATTTCATAACCCGAAAACTTGGTTTAAAATTTTCAGTTTTGGGTTTTGGTTTTTAATTTTGATATTTGAGTTTTGAGATAACTATTATGCAATACAAAATTGCTGTTTCGGGCGCGGCCGAGATCGGTCATTGTTGCGGCGATATCGTTTTGCTCTCGAAAGAATTGGGCAAAGAAATTGCTCGCGCGCATTGCGTGCTGGTTTCGGGCGCCACCACCGGCGTGCCCTATTTTTCCGCGCAGGGATGCAAGCAGGCGGGAGGATTTAATGTCGGCTTTTCTCCGGCAAGTTCCGAAATTGAGCATTTGCGCCGCTATCGTCTGCCTTTGGATGTTTTTGATGTGATGATCTACACGGGCGCCGACTATGCCGGAAGAGATATTATTATGACCAAATCCGCTGACGCGGTAATTATCGCTTGCGGCAGGATCGGCACGCTTCATGAATTTTGCGCCGCAGTGGAATGCCGAAAAATCATCGGCGTTTTGGAGGGGTCTGGCGGCACGGCCGATAAAATTCGCGATCTGGTGCGCGGCACTTACCGAGGCATCAAAAAAATCATCTATGACACCGACCCGGCAACATTGGTGCACAGAGTTATTGACCGATTGGAGCAAGACAAAAAGCGCATCAAAATTGAATCATGATTTTCTATGGCTTACAAATCTATTTTTATCGTTAAAACATTCCAACATTCTCAAGAATGTTGGAATGTTTGCAAATAATATGGGGAAGATAAAAGTTGGGTTTGGGGAGGTTGAGAAAATTATTGGGGATTTTGTTGAAGGGAATAAAGATTTTTTGGAAAAGATTGATTTTGTGATTGGAGTGAGCCGGGGCGGGTTGGCGCCGGCGGCGCTTTTGGCGGCCAAAATTGACAAGCCGCTGGCGGCGGCTTATATCAACAAAAACGACGAGATATTTTTTGATCGCGCCAAGTGGATAGAGGATAAAAATATCTTGGCGGTTGATGATATTATCCGCTCGGGGAAAACCCTGCGGCTTTTGAAAAATCATCTGCAAGCCCATTGCCGCCCGCGCATGGTTTCATTTTTCACGCTTTATCGAGTGAAGCTGTTGCAAAACAAAAATTATAATGTTGAATCATTTTCCCAAGAAATCAACGGGGATGTTATTTTTCCTTGGGATTAAAATATGGTTTATAATTCTGAAATTCATCATCGGAGGTCAATAAGATATCAAAAATATGATTATGCGCAGGATGGGGCGTATTTCATTACGGTCTGCGCGCAAGATATGAAATGCGTTTTTGGAGAAGCGCAAAAGGGAAAAATGGAATTGAATGAGGCGGGAAAAATCGCACGAGCGTGTTGGCGCGAAATTCCCAAGCATTATCCGTTTGTCGCGTTGGATGAATTTGTGGTTATGCCAAATCATATTCATGGTGTTATTGCGATACAAAAACAAATGCGGGCGAATAATCATTCGCCCCTACAAATGCAAAATCAAATTCAAAAACAAAATGCGGGAACGTCAAAAACAGTGGGCGCGATAGTCAGGGGATATAAAATAGGAGTAACCAAATTATTGAGAAAATCAATTTGGCAGAGGAATTATTGGGAACATATCATTCGCAACGATGAAGATTTAAATCATATTCGCGAATATATCATCAATAATCCATTGAATTGGGAGTTGGACGGATTGTATTTCCGTATTTTGTAGGGGCGAATGATTATTCGCCCGTATTTCTGGATTATTCTTGATTCTATGATATGTTGATAGCATAATAACAAACAAAGATATGGCAACAAAAAAAGGGCAAAATAAGGCAGAAGAAAAAACCGCAAAGTGCGGGGCAAAATGCAGACGGGAAGAATTCAAGGTTTCCGGAGGCAAGATTGTGCAAAAGGTCAAGGAATTGATAAAAGAGGGCAATGTGCGCCGAATAATTATTATCAGCGACAAGGGCGACACGTTATTGGAAATTCCTTTGACTTTGGCGGTGGTGGGCACGGCGCTGGCGCCGATTTTGGCGGCGGTGGGAGCGCTGGCGGCATTGATCGCCAATTGCACGATCATCGTGGAAAGAAAGTGAGTGGCAAGCCGAAAACTGATTTATTGAAATATGAATTA
>CAYOLX010000102.1:0-2280 GCA_964404915.1 uncultured Candidatus Saccharibacteria bacterium
CAGGACATCTGGTTCTCAGCCAGGGAACACCGGTTCGACTCCGGTTGGGGCCGCCAAAAATCGCCGTTACTTAACGGCGATTTTAGTTAATAGTTAATGGTTTGTGGTTAATGGAAAAATGCAAGCATCCGAAAGCAATTGCCGCGGCATTATAATTTTCAAACCCCGCCCCCCGCGGGATTTTTTGCCGTCGCCGCCCGCGGCCTTTCAATCAACCTTTAAATTTGCCCCTCGCCGTGATAAACTAACCTAATACCCGCAATTGGGCTTATTTTGAAAATAGAGGGGTATTAGTTAAATATTTTTATGGCAAAAAACAATAACGCAAAAACTGAACAATTTGAAAAAACACTTTTTAAGGCGGCGGATAAATTGCGCAAAAATATGGATGCCGCCGAATACAAGCATATTGTGCTGGGATTGATATTTTTAAAATATATTTCCGATTCCTTTGAGGAGCTTTATGCGAAAATTAAAGACGGCAAAGGCGATTTTTCTGGCGCTAATCCCGAAGATCCCGACGAGTATCGCGCGGAAAATGTTTTTTTCGTGCCGCAAGCCGCGCGCTGGCATCATCTTCATTCTCGCGCGAAATTGCCGTCCATCGGCAAAGATCTTGATGATGCAATGGAGGCGATTGAAAAGGAAAATTCCACGCTCAAAGGAATTCTACCCAAAGTTTATGCTCGTCCCAATTTGGATAAAGCCGCGCTTGGCGGACTGATTGATCTAATCGGCAATATCGCGCTTGGGAATGAGGCGGCGAAATCAAAAGATCTTCTTGGTCGGGTTTATGAATATTTCTTGGGCGAATTTGCCAGCGCGGAAGGCAAAAAGGGCGGGCAATTTTATACGCCAAAATCAATTGTGCGTTTGATGGTGGAAATGATTGAGCCCTATAAAGGCAGAGTTTATGATCCTTGTTGCGGCAGCGGCGGAATGTTTATTATGAGCGAGAAGTTTGTGGAAAATCATAAAGGGAATGTGGACGATATTTCCATTTATGGCCAGGAAAGCAATCAAACCACTTATCGCCTGTGTCGAATGAATTTGGCGATTCGCGGCATTGACGGCAGTCAAGTGAAATGGAACACTCAAGGTTCATTTTTAAATGACGCGCACAAAGATCTCAAAGCTGACTTTGTATTGGCTAACCCTCCATTCAACGACAGCGACTGGTCGGGGCAACTTCTGCGAAATGATCCGCGCTGGCAATACGGCGCGCCGCCGGCAAGCAACGCCAATTATGCGTGGCTTTCGCATATGATTTATCACCTTTCGCCCAAAGGAGTGATGGCGTGTGTTCTTGCCAATGGCTCCTTGTTTTCGCAAACCAACAATGAGGGCGCGATCAGAAAAGCGTTGATTGAAAATGATTTGGTGGATTGCATTGTTGCGCTCCCAAAACAGCTTTTCTATAACACCGGCATTCCGGCGTGCATTTGGTTTATTTCCCGCAAATGCGCCGGCAACGGCGATCGAAAGCGCACCGGCGAAACTTTGTTTATTGACGCTTCGGATATCGGCTTTATGGCCGATCGCACTCATCGTGAATTCAGCGATGAAGATATTGCTAAAATTTCCGAAACTTATCATGAATGGCGCAAGAGAGGTGGTAAATATGAAGACGTCAAAGGTTTTTGCAAATCGGCAAACATTGAAGAAATCGCCAAACACAATTTTGTTCTCACCCCCGGAAGATATGTTGGAATAAAAGATGAGGAAGATGACGGCATTCCGTTTGAAGAAAAAATGGCCGAGCTGACCAAAAAACTTGCCGGGCAGATGAAGGAAGAAAAAAGATTGGACGAAGAAATCAAAAAACAGCTCAAAAATGTTGGGTTTAATTTGGAAGAATATGCATAACCTAAAAAATATTTTTGAAATTTGGAGAGGGAATGGCGAGAAGTTGCCATTTAAGGCGCGAATTGATTCTTGGTGTGAAAAACATTTTGTTGTTGTGGAAAGAGTGGAGATTGGGAAATGGTCTTATGGGCAAGCTTTTGGCCAGTATTATTTTTATGGCAAGCCGGGAGATAAGACAATAATCAAGAATTCCGGGACTTATCGCTGGACTTTAGTTGAATAAAATCATGGCAGATCAAACAAATACAATTTCCGCCACCGCCAAGGCTACGGCGGACAGGCCAAAGGGATGGAAAATGACGACATTGGGACAACAAATAAAAGTTGGTCGTGGTTCGTCTCCACGGCCGATCCAAGATTTTTTATCAGATCATGGAATACCTTGGGTGAAAATTGCAGACGCATCGGCTTCAG
>CAYOLX010000103.1:0-2231 GCA_964404915.1 uncultured Candidatus Saccharibacteria bacterium
GGATTGTTTTTGAAAAAAATGATTGCCGACAAAAAAATAACAAAAATATACGCGATTGATGTCGCAAAAAAGCCGGAAGGCGTTGATGATCCCAAAATTGTTTGGATTCGAGCGAATTTGGCGACTGATGATTGGGAAAAAGAAATTTTAAAAGACGGCGCGCCGGAAACAGTTTTTCATTTTGCTTTTTGGATCAGGGGCCGTTATGGAAAAATTAAAATCCAGGAACGAGAAAATTTGGATAATTGCCGGCGGGTAACAAATTTTTGTTTTGATAATAATGTTAAAAAACTTATTTATTTCAGCAGCGCCGCCGCTTATGGCGCGAAAAAAGAAAATGTCGGCAAATTGCTGAATGAAAGCGATTTATTGGAGGAGGTTCGATATCCTTATGGCGTACAAAAACATAAGGTGGAAGATCTGATGCGCGAAATTGCTTTGCGGCGGCAAAAACAAACTCAGATATTGATTATCAGACCGGCCAGTATTTGGGGTCCGGAAGCGGAAAAGAAAAAGAAAATCGGGCTGATGAATTTATTGAAAAAGGCATTGCCTGTTTTGCCTTTGGTTAATCAATTTTGGGCAAGACAATATGTTTATGAACAAGATTTGATCATAGCGGTGGAATTATTGGCGTTTGGCAAAATTGAGAACGATTACGAAGTCTTTAATTTAGCGGCCCCTGATATCCTCACCACAAAAGATATGGCGCGCTTACTGGGTAAAAAAACTTTTTTTGTTCCGGCATTTTTGATCAAAACCGCGTTTTTTTTCGGGTGGCATTTAACTCGCGGCATAATTCCCACGCCCTCGGGCGCGGAAATGTCTTTTACATGGCCGATTAATATGGATGGCAGTAAAATCACAAAGCTGGGATTTCGATATTCAATGAGCTCCGCGGATATTTTTTGCGGGAAATGGTGATTTTTAGGAATTGACGCGCAAATGATCAAAAAAAATTTTTTCCAATTAATTTTGTTGCTCGGAGATGTTGTGCTGATGTATGGGGCGCTGTTTTTGGCGCTGGCGTTTCGCTATGGGGATTTTTCGGTTTTTCCCGGACCGCAAAGCCGGGAATTTTTCGTCCATTTCGCCTTCATCCATATCTTTTGGCTGATGTTTCTTTACGCGTTTAATTTTTATCGCCTGCCACGAAAGAAAGGTTTGGCGCCGCTGGTCCGGAACTTGCCGCTGTTTATGTTGTTCGCGTTTTTTTCCGGCGCGGCCTATTTTTATTTTAACGCTCATTCGCTGATCGCGCCCAAAACGATCTTGCTTGCCGATGTTGTGTTATTTTCGGCGTTTCTTTTTTGCCGGATTTGGGCGGCGCAAAAATTTTTTGCGGGCAAAAGGTTTGAGCGGCGAATTGCCGTGGCGGGATGGACTCCCGAGATGGAAAAGCTGGCGCGCGACTATTTGCCGGGGGCGAATTTTCGCGTCGCGGCGGTATATCAAAAAAATTATTTGCCCGGACTTGAGAAAGCGCGGATCTTTAACTGGCAAGACGATTTTATCCGCGCGATCGATGAAATGGGAATAGAAGTTTTAGTAATTGCCGCTTTGCCGCGCGATCGGGATCGATTCTCAAGCTTGATTGACGCGGTTGGCGAGCGAATGAAAATCAGAATCATCGGCCAGGATAAGTTTTATGAAGAGATCGCCGGCAAAGTTCCTCTGGGGGCGATTGATTCGTTGTGGGTGGCCGAATCCCTGTCGCGAACCGACTCCCAAAATTATGTTATCGCCAAAAGATTGTTTGATGTTGCGTTTTCGCTGGTAATGGTCGCGATAACCGCGATCATATTTTTGCCGACGGCGCTGGCGATCAAAATTGATTCTCCGGGACCGGTGTTTTATGTGCAAAGAAGAAAAGGGAAAAACGGCAAAATATTTTCCTTCTATAAATTTCGCACGATGACGGCGGCGAAAAATCAACATTCGGTTTGGCGGGCGAACAATGAGGAGCAGATCACTCGCGTTGGCCGGTTTTTGCGAAAAACCCACATTGATGAATTCCCCCAATTTTTCAATATTTTGCGCGGGGAATTGAGCGTTGTCGGTCCGCGTCCGGAATGGGACAAGCTGGCGGTTGATTTTGAGCAGAAAATCCCTTTTTATCGCTATCGCTATTTGGTCAAACCCGGATTTACCGGCTGGGCGCAGATCAATTATAAGGCGTCTGCTTCCGTAAAAGAAGCGGCGGAAAAATATGAATATGATCTTTATTACAT
>CAYOLX010000104.1:0-2201 GCA_964404915.1 uncultured Candidatus Saccharibacteria bacterium
CCTTGCCCACACTCTTCTGATCTCATATTTGCTTGAAAACATCCCCATAAATTTTTAATTAATCAATTTCATCTTTCCTCAATACTAACGCCATCACTGTTAATACTGATTTTTCCTTTTTTATCACAATCAACATCAAGCTCATGATTCACCCAATCCGGTTCGGCAATATTATCTTGATCATAATCGCCGCTTTCGTATTTTTTCAACGCCAAACCCAGCGCTTCATTTTTAGAACTTGCTTCAACCTCGGTTTCAAAATTACTATAAACCTTTAACGCTAAGCTAACGGAATATTTTTTCATTGAATTTATTTTTATTAAGAATAATCACCAACGACCGAATTTTTTCGCCGCGTTTCCATAAACCAAAACCCTTTCATTAAATTTTTTGACAAGAGGAATTTTTTCATACAATAATTTCATAATTTTTGGCTTTGAAACGCTAAATTTGATTTCGCGATAATGAATAATGCTATCGGTACGAACTTCAATTTCTCCCAGATTAACGCCATCATAGCGAAATAAAACTTTTAATTCCGGCGTCTGACCCGCCAAAATTGCCCGCGAATTGCAAATCTCTAAACTTTCAACCATTACTCTATTTACATCATTATTAAGGAAAACATGAAATAATTCATTATCTTTTACAGTCAAATAATCAACTTCACCGCCATTAAAAATTGACTTATTCAAAAACGCTCTTAATCTCAAAGAATCTTTTAGCTTTTCAGCAAGCCTTACCATCGGCGATCTTAATTTTTGCTTAATAAGCATTTTGTCGGACTGATATTGACCAAAATCATGCGGAAAAACATCCAAACACTCCTTGAACAAATCGCCAATCCCGTTCATCAGCTTAAAAAATTCATCGGTTTCAAAGCGATTATAGCTATAAAGAAATATCTGCCACTTTTTATTGCCGCTCTTTACCGAATGCGTGTCGCCGGCCGGATCAACTACATCTTTTTTGGCTTGCGGATTATTCTTATAATCACTGGCTAATCCAATTGCTCGCGCAAATTCCAACGCGTCGTCATAACCGTGTTGCCGAACATTTCTGGCGGCGGAGCTCGTCATTGCACGCCGTTTTTTGGATTTTGTTTTATCTATATTTTCCATATCAATATCTCGTGAGATTCTTTAACATAACCACCGCTCTTATCTTTCCGATTTTTGCCGATTCGAGTCTCGCCCTGGCCCATAGTATATTGCCACTCCGGAAATGATTGATTGAAATCTTTATACCAATTCCTTACTCGCGCGCAATTATTATAGGAAAGAATAAATCCGCCCTTGTGATCTTTTAATAGATCTCGCAACTTTTCATGATCAAAACCGTTGTGATGAATCGGAATATTGCGCATTGGATAAATCCCGCGAAACATTTTCGTGTCCTCGCCCAGAAGATAAGGTGGGTCGCAATAAAAGAAATCTTTTGGATATTCCTCAAACGCTTTTTCAAAATCGGCGCATTTTACGTCCAAATTGATTCGGGGAAAATTCTTCACTTTTTCAATCATAGATTGATATTTAATTTTGTCCAAATAAATTTTTGACGGCCATCCCAAAAACCCCGGACCATATGAAAGGTTATGATTAAAATAGTAATGCGCCGCCAAATCAAGTTCATTCATAAATTCTTCATTTTTCCAATGTTTTTTCAAACGTTCTTTAATTTCTTTGTATGTTTCTTGATCAGGGTTAAACGCCAATAATTTATCATAAAGAGCGACGGGATTTTTGATTTGCTCTCGCCAATAATTAACGAGAATGTCAAATATATCATAAGCAACCACCGGCAAACTTAATTCCGCCGCGCAAGCCACTTCAACCGACCCGCCGCCAATAAACGGCGAAACCAATCTAGTAATATCGTCGGGCATCAATTCAATAATCAACCCCGCCGCCAAACTCTTGCCGCCGGCATATCTTATCGGTGCCCCCGTATATCGTTTGTATTTAATCTTGCCGCTAGGACTTTTCAGTCCCGCCAAAAACACTCTCTTGCGTTCGGCAAAAGTTTTGGGAATAAGTCCCTGAATATTAAGTTGCGCGGTTCGCTCTTGAATTGCTTTCATACTATGGCAATAACACTGACAAAAATTAGGCCGGATTATCCGTAAATTATGGGATAATAAGCTTTGATTATTTTTTCTGTTTTCGCAAAAACGCAGGCACTTCCCATGCTTTTTCCTGTTC
>CAYOLX010000105.1:0-2125 GCA_964404915.1 uncultured Candidatus Saccharibacteria bacterium
ACATCAGTGCTGATTTTATAATTTCGGCTGACAATATATTCCATAGTATTTTTATTTTACCTACCTGAATAATTCGGGGCTTTGCCCCGGCGCGGCTTATTTTTTTGATTTAATACCAATTTTAGAACTATTACCCCTACTTTTTGCAATTTTTATGACAATAAATATTCAGTTAGATTCTACTCTACCAAGCAATATTTTTACCGGTTCGGATAATTTTTTAACGCTGAAGATCTTTAGTAATGTGGATAACTTAATCTTGACAGCGGGTGAATATGTTGGTATGCTTTATTTGTAAGCTTTTGCTTACTATTCACGCGGTCCCGCTTTGGCGGGATTTTCGCTTCTAAAAGGGGTGCGTTTGCCGTTATAAAATTTTCCAAAATCAAAATATTTGTTTTTTATGCGATGTAATTCTCCCGCGGTTTTGCCGCGAACGCCGACGATGCCGATTTGTTTTCCCATTACTTTTATTCTTTCCAGCGGACTGGATAAATCGGAATCGCCGGAAAATACCAAGACTGCTGATATTTTGCCGGCATCATCTAACATATCCATTGCCATTTCAACATCAAAATTGCATTTCGGCTCTTCAATTATTAATCCGGAATTTTGTAACTCGACTATTAGCTTGTCAATTTTTTGTTTTACCGTTGGGTCAAAAAGAGTGATTGTCTTGCGTTGGAAAAATAAGCTTTCATTGATTTTTTTTGTAATGAATTTCATTGGCTTGGCGCGCAATATTACGCCCGATTTTTTGATCTGATTGTGAAACGTTTTTGAATTTTTTAAATCTTTTTCGTTCAAACCATAATAAACTTTCACTTCTTTGACGTTGTGAAATGATAAGAGTTGGCTGATTACATCCTCAATTCTGAATTTCCAGTCCAAAACATCTTGCCAATGCAACATGTTGGCTAAATCCAAGTAAACGCATATTAATGCCTCTTTTTTAATCCATTCGATATAGTCGCCACGGACAATAAATTTATTTAAAACATTTTGCGGTATTTCAATCATCCTATATTTTTGATTTAAATTGCTTTAAATTTTATTCAATTATGTGTAATTTCTTAAGGAATTGCGAGTCCGAGTATATTAAATCAAAATAGCACTTTAAACGGAGGTTTTCAATGCGAAGAGCGATGATGTTGGCGTAAATAAAAATACGGCAAAAAACAGGGGTTCAACCCCTGTTTTTTTCGCTTGTTCGAATAAACATAACCTGTTAGATGGTTTCGCAATTTTTCACCACGGTGCCGTTAATTTTTTCAATCCAGCAAATGTCAATGCGGCGTTTCAAAACGCCGATAAAAACTCCCAGATCATAACCTAAATTCCCGGCGACGGCATTTTCCAGTTTTTTGATATCCAAACGGGCGGCGGTGCTGCCCCGGCCGCCTTTTTTGATTTCAATAATCACGCAATTATCAGGGCTCAATCTTTTGTGGATGATGATATCCGGCCGAATTTTGTTATCCGCGCCGGATTTTTTGGCGGTTGCCAAACTTTGGCTATATTGATAATCAACATTCATTTCGCGAAATAGATTTTCTAAATATACCGCGATGCGATGGCTGATCGTCGGCTCATAAACATTAACTTTCAAAAGAGCGTCGTGATCCAGCGCCTCGAACTCCCGCACTGCCTCCCGAATTTTTTCCTTGACATCTTGAATTTGAATCATATTTTTCTATTTATTGAAACGATTTGGTTATTCTTGATTATGGCTCTTGTCCACCAAAAATTCAATTGCGCATACGAATAAAAACAAAAAACAGGGGTTCAACCCCTGTTAAATTTTTAAGTTATTAATTGTTGATGGTTTTGTGTTATTCGGGAGTCCAGGCGGGAGCGCAAGGCATAAACATTTCCATTTCGCCTTGCCAATAGAATTTTTCGCCGGGATTAATCAAAACCAGGTCGCCGGCGCTTAATTCGTATTCTTCATCTTCAATCGTCAATTTTCCCGAGCCCGAGATGATATAGCCCATTTCTTTGCAAATCTCATTGACCGCCCGACCTTTGTCGGGATAGCGCCCCGAAAGCTTGATTACCGCGCCGTTGATGATGGGTCTGTTGCCGAATTGGCTTTGGCTGCAATTTCCATCTTTCGGCTGCGCCA
>CAYOLX010000106.1:0-2011 GCA_964404915.1 uncultured Candidatus Saccharibacteria bacterium
TTGGCGCAGCCGAAATATGGAAATTGCAGCCAAAGCTAATTCGGCAACAGACCCATAATAGCCCCCCCCCAACGCCCCGCGTCAATCAAAGTTATCCACAGCTGATTTTTGTGTCTTGTAAAATCAGCATACGCTAAATTTACAAGACGCCGGGCATGCAAGCATCGAGAAAGACTTTGAATAAAATTATGGTATAATGTTTTCAATATGGAAGAAAAAATAATCAAAAAAACACCGGTCATTTTTATTGTCGGGTTGGGAAATCCGGGAGATAGATATCAAGACACGCCGCATAACGCGGGGTTTGTTGCGGTTGATCAATTCGCAAAACGATTTGAATTCCCCGATTTTGAGATGCGGCCGGATGGGATTTTGACTACAGTAAAAGAATTTGGAGATAAAAGGATAATTTTAGCCAAACCGCAAATGCTGATGAATAATTCCGGCAAGGCGCTGATGAAATTGTTCAATCATTTGAAAATCCGGCAAAAAAAGTCCTATCCCAATCTTTGGGTGATAAATGACGACTTGGATCTTCCCTTGGGAAAAATCAAAATTTCGCAAAACCGCGGCGCGGCGGGACACAAGGGGGCGCAATCAATCATCGATCATTTAAAAACCAAAAACTTCGTCCGTTTTCGCGCGGGCATCGCCCCGCAAAACTTGGCGGCAAAAAAAATTCCCACCGATAAATTTGTGCTCAAAAAAATCACCGCCATTGATAAAATCGCGTTTGACCGATCCATTGAAACAGCAGTCGCCGCCATGAAAATGGCACTCGCCGAAGGAATTGAAAAAGCCGCTACCGAATATAACCGATAATTAATCATTAATCGTTAATCTTTAATCTTTAATGTGCGTATATCTGAAGTTTGAAAAGGTTTAATCTTCCGGGAATATCTGAAAGGTTAGACCTTTTTTGATAAATAGTGGTATATTTGAGAGTGTAGAAAAACTATCTTTCAACTGCAATTTCCATCTTTCGACTGCGAAAAATTCGTCAGTCGGCGACATACTTTGAGCCAAGTATGCCTTCTTCTTCCTCATTTTTCTCGCGCGAAATCTGAAAATTTCGTTCTGAAAATAGTTTTTCTACACTCTCATTATAGTGGTATATTAAAGAAGTTATTTTCATTTTTATGCAAGATTGCGACATCCACAAAATAGTCCCCGACGACATTGAATTTCCCGATTGTCTGCGCGGCATTCCCTCGCGCCCCAAAGAATTATATATTCGCGGCACCGTGAATATGGCTGTGCCGCGCGTTGCCGTGGTGGGCGCGCGCGTGCCGTCATCCTATGGCAAACAGGCCGCGCGCGATATTGCCGGCGGCTTGGCGCGAGCGGGAGTTTGCGTGGTTTCGGGCATGGCGCCCGGCATTGACACAATCGCCCACCACGCCGCGCTGGAAAATGAAGGTCTGACCATTGGCGTTTTGGGCACCGGAATGGACGAAAATTCTTTTTTTCCCAAGCAAAACCTTGACTTGGCGCGAAAAATCGTTGATACTGGCGGGTGCTTGGTCAGCGAATATCCGGCGGGATTTCGCGCCACTCAATATTCATTTCCTCAGCGCAATCGGATTATTGCGGGACTGTCTTTGGCGGTGCTGGTGATTGAGGCCAAGGAAAAATCCGGATCATTGATCACCGCCGAATGGGGCAAAAAACAACGCAAGCCAGTGTTCGCGTTGCCGGGGTCAATTTATTCGTCATCATCGGCGGGTTGCAATTGGCTGTTAAAAAAAGGCGCCATCCCCTGCACCGGCGCCGATGATATTTTATCGGAACTTGGACTAACGGCAGTGGATAAATCAACAATCAAAAGCGATGATCCTGAAGAACAAAAAATCATTGACGCCCTGCGATGCGGCGCGCTGGACGCCGATCAAATTATTCGCGCCGCCGGATTGCCCGCGGCGGCGGTGATGAGCTTGCTTGCCATAATGGAAATCAACAGCATCATCCGCAATTTGGGCAACGGAGAATACTGCCTCAATTAAATTTAAAG
>CAYOLX010000107.1:0-1963 GCA_964404915.1 uncultured Candidatus Saccharibacteria bacterium
TCGCGCGAAATCTGAAAATTTCGTTCTGAAAATAGTTTTTCTACACTCTCATTTTTAATTAAAAAATATGTTGATTAACAAAGAAAAAACCAATTGGTCAATGATCGCGGCGGTGCTGGCAATCGCAGTGGTTGCCGGCGGAGGATTGATATTCTATATCAATGACACAATTGCGCAAACCCGATATCTGGGGCAATAATTTTTTGGATTTTGCCGCAAAATAACCTTGCGCTTTCTTTTTTATCGCTCTACGCGCCGATTTTTTGTCGTATTTATTCCGGTTTTTAAGTCAAATTATCGGCAGGGGTTGGACCCCTGGAAATTATCAGGGGCCCAACCCCTGCCAATTTATCTCTTTTGTTTTGAGGCGAGTTTTTGGTTATAATTCAAATAGATGCACAAGTTAGATGCGGATTTTTTTGGAAAAATGATGAAGAAGCGCAGGGATTTTTTAATGATATTGACGGCGATTTTTTTTGCCGGGGGCTTGATCGTCGCCGCGGTTTTTGATTTTGGTGGCACGGGAACGAGAAAACAAAATGATGATGTTTATTCAGATTTCATTTATAAAAAGCTGGCGATAAACGACGCAAAAGATAAAGATGGCGAATTTTTCGTGGTGGCGCGGGTGATTGACGGGGATACTTTTGAGGTGAATGGCGTCGGCGGTGTTGAAAAAGTCCGGGTGATCGGAGTTAACACTCCCGAAACCGTGGATCCGCGCAAACCCGTGGAGTGCTTCGGCGTTGAAGCGTCAAACAAAGCCAAGTCGGTTTTATCTGGGCAAAGAGTGCGGCTGGAATATGATCCCACGCAGGGCGAACGTGATAAATACGGCCGATTATTGCGCCATGTATTTTTGCAAGATGAAACAAACTTCGGTCTTTTGATGATTAAGGACGGCTACGCCCACGAATACACTTACGCGATTCCCTATAAATATCAAGATGAATTTAAAGCGGCGCAAAATTACGCGCGCCAAAATTCTTTGGGGCTTTGGGGAGACGTTTGCCAAAATGCGGTTGATGCCGCCATGGAAGAATTCGGACGCAATGGTTGTTCAATCAAGGGCAATATCAATGCCCAGGGAGAAAAAATTTATCATATTGCCGGATGCGAATATTATCGCCAAACCGTGGTTGATGAGAGCAAGGGCGAGAAATGGTTTTGCGATGAACAAGAAGCTCTTGACGCCGGCTGGCGCAAAGCGTTGAATTGCCCTTGATGCTTTTTTGCGATAATTTGCTATAATGAATGCGCAGCATAAATAAATTTAAATTTCAAATGCCAAAAAAAAATCAAAAAAAAGTTTTGGTTATTGATGATGAAAAAGTTCTGCGAGAGCTTCTGTTGTCAAAAATCGGCCAGGCCGGATTTGAGGTTGTCGGCGCGGCTGATGGAGACGAAGGATTAAAAAAAGCGCTCGCTGAACATCCGGATTTGATTTTGCTGGATATCATTATGCCCAAAATGGATGGCATCACGATGTTGAAAAAGTTGCGCGAGGATGTTTGGGGCAAAATCGTGCCGGTAATCGTGTTGTCCAATTTAAACACTGCCGAAGCGGTGGAAAAATCGCTGGAAAGCGGGGCCTATGATTATTTGGTAAAAGTCGATTATTCGCTGGATGATTTGGTCGGCGTCGTTAGAAAAAAACTTGGCGCGTGATCAATCGCGGTTGACTTTTTACCGCTTTTGCGCTTGAATAGCTTTGCATTTTCGTTTTTGAATTTTTTTGGAATTTTGGTTTTGGAAATTAGAATTTATTTCGGATTTGGAATTTTGGATTTCGGATTTTCCCGCGCAGCGGGATTTGCGGGCGTCGTATAGTGGCTATTATATAACCTTGCCAAGGTTGAGACGAGGGTTCGATTCCCTTCGCCCGCTCCAATTTAAAAAACTCCTTTCATCGGGAGTTTTTTAAATTGGAGCTGTTTTTACGAAAAGGGTCTGTTGCCGAATT
>CAYOLX010000108.1:0-1933 GCA_964404915.1 uncultured Candidatus Saccharibacteria bacterium
ATTTTGACATTCTCCAACGCGACTCCCGCCAAATCTTTTATCCAAAATTGCTTTATATTCACCGGCGCCAGCGCGGGAAAAAGCGAATCGATTTTATGTCCCGATTTTTGCGCCCAAACATATCCGTCGCCGACAGATCCGGTTTGAGGATAGGATTTGCCGCCGGTGGCGATAATATAATTTCGCGCGGAAATAAACTCTCCATTTTCTAAAATGATTTTGCCGATCGATTCATTTTCTTTTTTTAGATCGGCAACTTTGGCGTTATGCATAATTTTAACATTCAATTCATTCAATCTGTTAACCAGCGCGTTTAATATCTCTTGCGCGCTATCGTTTTTTGGAAAAACACGATTATTGTTTTCAATTTTCGTTTTCACCCCCATGCCATTGAAAAATTTTATTATCTCTTTTGGCCCGAATTCGGCAAACGCGGCAAACAAAAAACCGCCGGTTTTGCCGTAATTGGCCGTCAGTTTTCGCAAGTCAAATTCGGCATTGCAAAAATTGCACCGCCCGCCGCCGGTGAGCAATAATTTCTTTCCCGCGCTCTCATTCTTTTCCATCAAAACAACTTTCGCCCCGTTCTTGGCCGCAAAAATCGCCGCCATCATCCCCGCGGGTCCCGCGCCAACAACAGCAACATCATATCCAAATTTATTAGTTTTCATATTGCGCATATTGCCATATTGCGCCCATATTAGCAAAAAACCGCCCTTCGCGAAAGTTTGGCGGTTTTTTGATAACACACACTAAATACAAAATCTACTCAATTTCGTAGGCAATATTAACGTTTACTGAAATTTTGCTTTCACCGGTTTGAATTTCGGGTGTCGCCGCCGGCGCCGCGCCGCCCATGCCATACGCCTCTTTGGTATCGTAATTCAAGCGATAGAGCGGAGAATAACCGCCATCGCTATAGCTGATAATTCGCACCAGTTTCACGCCCATCTGCTTGGCAAGAATCTCGGCTTTTTCTTTGGCATCGGCAATGGCAAGTTCGCGGGCTTCGGCTTGCGCGGCATCGGGATCATCAAGCGTGAATTGCAAATTGCCGACCTGATTGGCACCGGAAGCCGCGGCTTCTTGGATGATTTGACCGATTTTCCCCATATTTTCTTGGCGCACTTTAACAGTCAAAGTTTGATTGACGTCATAACCCGAAAGCGTTCTTTTCCCCGACGGATAATAATATTCATCCACCGCGATTTCCGCCGTCGGCGCCAACGGCGTGGCGGTTTTGACATAGTCATAGCGCGGATTGATGGAAAAATTGGTGGTTTGCAAATCTTTTTCGGCCACTCCCATGCTTTTCATCACGTCGCCAATCGCGTTCATTTTTTTGACGTTGTCTTCCATTGCTTCGGTCACGGTTTTGGCTTCGCTTACCACCGAAAAATTCATCACCGCCAAGTCGGGTGTTTTGTAAACTTCGCCGTTTCCCGAAACCGAAATCGTGGCTTGATTGACCGCCTGGCGGCCGATATATTTGTTTGATTTAATCGCGTTTGCCGCCAACGCCGCCACGTAAACAACCAGCGCGATCGCCAGCGCGCCGACCACAATTCGGCACGGACCGCCCGCGCAACCGCTAATGCCGCAAACATTATTGCTTTGATTCTCCATAATTTTATTTTTATTTTTAATTTTGATTTTGGTTTTGGTTTTTATTGTTTCCGACCTTTATCTATCGCTCATTATAGCAAATTTCATAATTACAACAAAAAAATGGCAATCGCCATTTTTTTGATTCTAAAACCCGCAAACCCTAATTTTTTTCTGGCAAGCAAGGACCCTCGCCGCCAAGCCCCGGACCGCCAAATCCGCCTCCGCGACCATAACCTCCGCCCATCAATCCAACCATTGGCACATATTGTGGGTCTGTTGCCGAATTGGCTTTGGCTGCAATTTCCATCTTTCGGCTGCGCCAAAT
>CAYOLX010000109.1:0-1854 GCA_964404915.1 uncultured Candidatus Saccharibacteria bacterium
AAGCCGCTTCTCTTGTGGCGAAGCGCAACAAATAGCTCTGCCCCCCTTCGGGGCAGAGCTCTTGTCTTATATGCCCCGGCTGGGCAAGATGGGATATATTTATAGCGATATCAAGTATCGATATTTGATATCGCTATAATAATAATGCTAAAATAGTCGTAGCGGTATTTGATATCGCTATAATATAATAAAAACCTATGAGAAAGGATGAAATTGCGGTGGGCGATTATGCCCATATTTATAATCGGGGAAATCGCAAGATGACGATCTTTAATGAGACCGGGGATTATTGGCGGTTTATGAATATCTTGCGTTATTTTAATAATCAAAGAGCAACAGAAAAAGTTTTCCAGGAGTTATTTTTTTTGAAAAAAAATGGACGATGCAACAATTTTGAATGGCCGCCAAATTGGCCGGAACGCAAACCGTTAGTTGAAGTTAAAACATTCTGTTTGATGCCCAATCATTTTCATTTGCTTTTGCGAGAAATCATTGCTGGCGGCATTGCCACATTAATGCAAAGATTGGGAATTGGGTTTACCAATTACACGAATTCCAAATATGGAGAATCGGGTAGAATTTTTCAGGGATCCTATAAGGCAAGGGTTATCAGCTCCGAAGAATACTTGCAATATGTTGATGCTTATATCCAAGTTCTAAATCCCTTTGAACTTTTTGAAGGGGGAATCGCGGGTGCGGTAAAAAATTTTGACAAAGCGTTCCAATTCGCGCTGGATTATCCGTTTTGCAGTTTGGGGGAATCTTTCGGCATCAGAAATTTTTCGATTCTTGACAGGGAAGATTTGAGTCAAAAGTTTCCGAATATTAAGGATTATAAAGAATTTGCTCAAGATGCTTTGTTCTCTCGTCGCCAAAGCGAAGATTTTTCAATTGGACTTATCGATAATGATTTGTAGCGATATCAAGTATCGATATTTGATATCGCTACAAATAGGGTTGCGGGGGAAGGGGGAGGGTGATATGATTGAATAATCGGCGGGAGCGATCGCGCCGTAAAAACAGATTGCCTTTTTTATGAAAGGGGAGAAGTCACCAAAAAATAAAATTAATCGTTTGCGCTCAGCTTCAATTGAGACATCGCCCCAAAGATTGCCGGCCTTTTTGATCGCCGGTTTTGTTTTTGGCGCGCTCGCGTTTTGAAAAATTAAAAATAAAATAAAAAACAAAAATATAAAAATGAAAAAAATATTGTTGATTTGCGTATTGGGAATTTTGTTTTTGCCGGTGATTGCGGCGATTGTCCGAGCGCAATCAAATCAGGGAACTTTTCATCTCACCGTGGTTAAGAAAACGATCGGCGGAGATGGCGTTTTTGATTTTGAAATAAAGAAGCAAGAGCAGCTGATTCCCATTGGACTTAGGAATTTATTTTCGGTTTTTGCCGCTGACGATATTTCCGATTATCCGCGCCAATTCTCGATTACCGCTCAAAATGGGCAAGGGATACATTCAGCTGATTATATCGTGCGCGATTTTTCCGCGATTCAGATTTTGGAACATCAAGCTCCGGGATGGGAATTGGAATCAGTTGAATGTGATTTCGGTTCCGGCCAAGATAATGCGCTTTATTTTGTTTATGACAATTTGGTTTTTTTCTATAATATTCAAAGCGGTGCAAATATCTATTGCGAATTTGTTAATAAAAAAATTGATAATCCGGACAAGTTTGTTTATGTGGCATTAGGGGACTCCTATCAATCCGGCGAAGGCGCGGGCAATTCCATTTCAAACTCTGCCGATTATTTATCTCAAGCATATGAATCCGGAACATACACCGACACTTTGGTTGCCGGCGACAATTCCTGCCACCGCGCCCTGCAAAACTATGCCAAA
>CAYOLX010000110.1:0-1837 GCA_964404915.1 uncultured Candidatus Saccharibacteria bacterium
CCTCTAACCATTTTCCCCTCCGCATAAAAAAAGAAGTGATGTTTTGCATCACATTACGTTTTGGATTTTATCCAAAAGCCGTTTTATTTCAGGAGTTCGATTTTCAGGTTCTGGGAAATTTTCCTCCAAAAATTTTTTAGCGCGCAGAAAATATTTTTCTGCGCTTTTAGCATCACCTTTCTTCTGACAGGCAATCGCCCGGCAATATAAGGCTCTCGCATGGCATGAGACATCTCCTTCCCGCATGGCAAAACTTTGAGCCATTTTAGCCATATAAATAACTTCCGAAAAATCGCCGCGCCAGATTAAAATTGTCGCCCATGCCAATGCCAGCTGACTATTATCGCGATATCTTGAACTTTTTTCGTCAAGGCAAGTATACGCATCTTTTTTATCTCCGCAAGCATACATCACTAAAATGCGCAATGCCCACGCGCGGCAATAGTCAGCCACCGCGCCCTCTTGATTGACGCACTCTGTCGCTAATTCCGCAAAACGGAATTCATCAGCGCCATTTAATGACAGGTCAAATATTTTCGCTTGTTGCCACAATGCCAAAAACGATCTTGCGCAAAGGCAATAAATTTTTGTTCGCTCTGCCTTGGTAAGCTTCAAAACCCATGGCAAATTCCCCAGCGCCAAAACTCTCTCATAATGACCTTCATAAAAAGAACCTTCAATGTCGCTCATCGGCTTATTTCTCGTCACTATCCATCGCCTCCGAATTTTTTCACAAGATTAAATTTACCACGCCACACTCCTCTTTGCAAGAAAACCCATCAAAAATCTGGTGAGGTCAAACCTCACCAGACCAAATCTTGCGAAATTCAAAAAATATGTTAAAATCAATCGCGTAAACACGCGTCGCGTAACGCGCGATAGCAACGTGGAAAAAAATATTCGCAAAGCGAATTTTCGTTCTTTACGTTGCCGGATCGTCTAATGGTAGGACGACACCCTTTGGAGGTGTTTATCTTGGTTCGAATCCAGGTCCGGCAGCCGCGTAAAATTCGTCGCTTCACTCCTCATCACGCGGCTCTAAAGCCTCGGTTTTGTGTTATAATTGAAGCAAATAAAATGACAAAAGAATTTTACGCGTGGCGCGTGGCGCGTAGCGCGTAAAAAAGCGGGGCTTTCACGCGCTTTACGCGCTTTACGCGACATTATCCAATCGTATATATGTATTGGATTTATATTCTTGAAAATTTAAACGATAAATCTTGGTATATCGCACTTGACAATAACATATTAATGTGTTAATTTTTTACGGAGGAGAGATAATGAAAACAATAGAGGATCTGATTAAAGAGCTTAGGAAATACACTGGAAACCCCGTTGTGATAGAGGCTGAAAAAGTGCGCAGCGTTTATCACGCCGCCGAAACTGTTTGGAAAGATAATGTGTGCATAATTAAATCATCAGCGTATTTTACCCGCAGTGCTGTTCCCGTGGTCTTTAAGGGGATACTGCGGGAATTGCTGCAAGATCCTAATTATGCCGCAGAAAGATATTATATTTTGATAGAAGGAGACAACGGCATAGAAAAAGTCCCCATAGGGCATTCGCTTATTGCTATAAAAAAGATCATAGTGGAAATAAGCGAAACAGAGAAGAAATCTTTGGAAATTAATTACATTTCCTTTTGATTTCTTTTAAGCACCAAAGGTTAAATTATGTAACTTGCGGTGTTTTTTTATAGTAATAAATTCTATCAAGACCATTTATAAAAACGAGTAATTTTTTGTTTTGTGGTATAATGGGTTTGTGTTGAAGAATAATCAAAAACATATGAATAAAATTATTGTTGCGGGTTTGGCGGTTGTTGGGGCGGCGGCGT
>CAYOLX010000111.1:0-1763 GCA_964404915.1 uncultured Candidatus Saccharibacteria bacterium
CCTTCTTCTTCCTCATTTTTCTCGCGCGAAATCTGAAAATTTCGTTCTGAAAATAATTTTTCTACACTCTCATAAAATAATCCCTTAATTTTGATTTTTCAATTTTAAATTTTAAATAAAAATCCCGGAATCGGGAGTCAAATTGGTTCTGCGCCCAATTTTTGGAATTCCCCGAGGTATGTTCCCGCCGCAGCCGAAACACCCATCGTAAAAAATTCCAGACTCCCAATTCCGAGATTCTTAACCGTTGCCAAAACCGGCAAAAACGGCGTCTTTTTCATTACCAGTGCATTATTATAGTATATTCCAATTCTCTTGTCAAGCCCTCATTATCCCGCACCAATCCACAGGGTTATCCCGGTATTATCCACCGCGTTGAACCATAAAGTTGACTTTTTGTCTTTTTTAGCGTAGAATTGACACCGTAAGCGCGAAGTTTGTTGGCGTCATTGTTTTTTGTTGCGCTTCTCGCGCATAATAACATACAATTCCAGCCAACCATAAATTTCAAATCAAAACCAAAAAGCCAAGCCCGTTTCCGGTTTTGACATTTTGGTTTTGATATTTGGCATTATTTTTATGTCCGGACACTCACACGCAAAAACCATCGCCCATGCCAAAGGCATTGCCGACCAAAAACGCGGCGCGGCATTTTCCAAAATGGTGCGATTGATCACTGTGGCCGTCAAAGACGGCGGCCCCAACCCCGACACCAATTACCGTCTGCGCATGGCGCTGGATCAAGCCAAAGGCATCAATATGCCCAAGGACAACATTGAACGCGCCATCACTCGCGCCAGCGGCGGCGGCGAGGGCGAAATCTTTTATGATTTTCTTTTTGAAGGCTATGGCCCGGGCAATGTGGCATTACTCATTGAAGGCATCACCGACAACAAAAACCGCGCCGTCAACGATGTCAAAACCATCCTCAACCAAAACAACGGCAAAATTGTGGGCGAAGGTGCCATCCGCTGGATGTTTGAACGCAAGGGAATGGTGATTGTCAAATTGGAAGATCAGCCCGAAGACAAACAAAACAAAGAAACATTGGAAATGGATGCCATTGAAGCGGGCGCCGAAGATATTTATTGGTTTGAAAACATATTGGAGGTACGCACCGCCCCCGAAAACGCCGAAGCCGTCAAAAAAGCGCTGAAAGAAAAAGGCCTTAAAGTGGAATCTTTTTCCCTTTCGTGGATGCCCAAAGAAGAAGTTGAGGGCGACGAAAAAATCAAAGAGCAAAACGAAAAACTGATTGAAAAACTCACCGACAACGACTCAGTGCAAGAGGTCTATTCCAACCTTAAAGATTGATCGTTGATCTTTGATCTTTAATCTTTAATCTTTAACAAAACGCAAAAAAGCTCCGCGCAAACGGAGCTTTTTTGCGTTCGCATTTTGCATTCGCAGGGGCGCGGCTTCACCCGCCCGCCGCAGTTTTAACGAAGGTGGATGCCCGCCCGCATTTTTTTGCATTTTTATATTCCGCAGGGGCGAATGATTATTCGCCCGCATTATGGTTCAAACATCCGGACAACCGCTAAACGCAGACAACAAGCAGAGATTGCTCCCACACAAAATGTAAAATAGTATTACTTTTTGTATTGCCAGACAACCATTTAGTAATACTTTTTGTCAAATCCGCCCAAAAAAGAACCGATGTAAATCTTGCGATAGCAAAAATTACATCGCTTCTTTTTTGAAATAAAAATCCTCAAAATTGGCAAATTTTAAGAATCCCCCTCCTCAAAATCCCCTCATTT
>CAYOLX010000112.1:0-1742 GCA_964404915.1 uncultured Candidatus Saccharibacteria bacterium
ATAATCAAGAGGTTAATCATAATTAATTGTTGCGGGATTTGGCCGCCAGCAGGGCAAAATCCATAAAATAGCGGTCAAGCGATTCCAAGTCGCTATCATAAACCTTACCGCCCAAAACCGCATCGCAAAAAATTTCGCAGGCGCGGCAAATTTCTTTTTTACGCCCCGCGTTCCATCGCTTATCAATTAACGTCAAATTAAATAATTCCAGCCCGCGCGTCACCGCGCCCCAAAACCGTTCTTCATTTTTCCCCCGCGCCAATCTCGCGCGGCTCACTTCGCTGCCGATATTAGCCAATTGTTGGTAAAAATCCAGCTTATGCCATTCCCCATTTGCCAGATTTTTGTAAAAAACCTTGCCGTCAAACTTCTCTTTAACAATTTTATTCAATCTATAAACATTTTCCGAACCGCAACATTCTTTTTTCATCTTTAATTATTCAAAAATTAGCAAACCTTATTCACTGTCATAATAGTTGATACCTGTTTTAAGATTATTAATCGCCAATTGGCAGGTTTTAAATAGCGGATAAGGCAAATTATCAAAATCATACCAATTCCAAGATTCCGATTTTTCGGGTTCCAAAACCTTGGGGCGGCCGCTTTCCCAGTCGGCAATCAGTCCGATATGAACATAATGTTTGGGCGCGTATTCGGTTAAATTCGCCAAAAACTGAAATTTGATATTTTTGATTTTAGTGCCACACTCTTCGGCGGTTTCGCGCCGCGCGCAATCGGCGAAAGATTCCATATATTCCAAATGCCCGCCCGGAAATGAAAACTCTCCCGCGCCGTGCGAGCCTGACCTCTTTGACAGTAAAACCTTGCCATCTTTTAAAACCATCACCCCAATCCCCGCTTTGGGTTGATTTTTTTGCTCCATATTGTTGTAAAATTTTACGAATTTGGTCTGTGTATGATTTTAAATTTCAACCAAGCCCAGACTGATCGCCAGCGCGCGATTTACCAAAAACATTTTATCGGCATTCAAGCGGCCGATCTTTTTGATTAATCTTTGCTTATCAACGGCGCGAATTTGATTTAACAAAACCATTGATTTTTGCACCAAGCCGCAATCCGAATCGTCCAACATGACTTCAAAAGAAAATACCCTGCCGTCGCATTTGGAAGTAATCGCGGCCACAATTGTCATCGAACTGTGGCGATTGTTGATATCGTTTTGTATCACAAGTGCCGGCCTCGTTTTATTAATCTCGGCGCCGATCGTTGGATTAAAATTCACCCAATAAATTTCGCCTCTTTTAGGCGTTATTTTTCCGGCCATACTTCATTTTCAAGAAAAAACCAATCGTTAGCCATATCCAAATCGCGCTGATACCGCGCGATCGCGCCTTCTTCCAAATCCTTTCTCAATTTGGCGCGATTGATATTTTTGGCATAAAAAAGGATCGCCTCATCGATAAAACGGCTCCGGTCTCCTTTGCGAGATATTTTTTCAAGCAAAACCAAAGTTTCCGGCGGGAGCGTGATGTCAATCCTTTTATGGTTATTATTTTTAGTAATTGTGCTCATAATTTTATGATACACATAATTTATGTGTAGTCAATATCACTTGCCGCAACATTTTTTGTATTTTTTGCCGCTGCCGCAGGGGCAGGGATCGTTGCGGTTGGTGCCGGCATACTTTGCCGCGGCGGGCACGGTGTTGGCGGCGGCGAATCGTTGCGGCGCGGATTGTAGGGGCGCGGATTGTAGGGGCGCGGATTGTAGGGGCGAATGAT
>CAYOLX010000113.1:0-1730 GCA_964404915.1 uncultured Candidatus Saccharibacteria bacterium
CTGAATTTACCACAAGCGGAGGTAAATTATATATCACCGCTAAACGGTTTCCGCATAGTGGGTTTTCGGGGTCATGGGATCAAATAACCGCTCTTAATTTTGGCGTTGTAGATAATCTTCCAGAAGTGGATATGCAACGGGGGGTTGTCACTAATACGATGATATCAACTTATTTAACAGAGAAAAAATATGTTGAGGTTGAATTGCCTGCGGGAAGATATTGGATTTTATCTGGTCTTGGCGGGGATGTGGTGGTTTATAGTTGTGAGGCGGGCGGGGTGAGTGATCCCAAGCCGGTGCGGTGATAGCGACAACCATTCACTGAAGCATTTATTCCCTGAGGCATTTTGCTGAATGGGTACCCGACAGGGGGAGGGATTTGAAATTCAATCGAGCACAATGCTTTGCAATGTGCTCGACACCTCCTTTGCTAAAGGAGGAATAAATGCGAAATGCAATCCCCGGTGAGTGGTTGGGGGTGCGGTGCTTGACAAATATACTAATTAATATATAATTAGGATATTAAGATATTCTAATTATATGTTAATTAAGCGAGAAATCCAATCAAAAGTGGAGAATGCTCTTTTTAAGGGCAAAATTGTCGTGATTTATGGACCGCGACAGGTGGGCAAAACCACCTTGGTCAAGCTTATTTTGCAAAATCAATCTAATGTAAAAAGCGCCTATTTCAATTGCGACGAACCGGATGTGCGCCAAGCGCTCACTGATAAAACTTCAACCGAATTGAAATCGTTTTTGGGCGACAGCGAGTTGGTGGTTTTTGACGAGGCCCAGCGCATTAAAAATATCGGTTTGACTTTGAAGTTATTGATTGACAATTATCCGGGGACGCAGATTATCGCCACGGGGTCATCGTCATTTGATCTGTCAAATGAAATTGCCGAACCTCTCACCGGCCGCAAGAATGAATTTTATTTATATCCGTTTTCGCTGGCGGAATTGAAAGACGCTTATCCAGGGATAGAAGCCGATCGGATTTTGGAAAATCGGATGGTTTTTGGGATGTATCCGGGAATTGTTTTTGAAAGCGACCAAGCCAAAGCCGAATCGTTGAAAGAGTTGACTAAGAGTTATGTTTTCAAAGATGTTTTGCAATATCAAAGGATCAAAAATCCGGAAATGCTGGATAAATTGTTGCAGGCATTGGCGTTGCAGTTAGGCGGGCAAGTCATCTATGGCGAAATCGCGTCTTTGATCGGCATTGATAAAATCACGGTGGCCAATTATATAAGAATCCTTGAGCAAGCTTTCATAATTTTCCGTTTACCGCCGTTTTCCCGCAATCTGCGCGATGAATTGAAGCGAACGCGCAAGATCTGTTTTTTTGACAACGGCATCAGAAATGCCCTGATTAACAATTTAAATCCCGTTGATCTGCGCCAAGACGCGGGCGCGCTTTGGGAAAACTTCATGATCTCCGAGAGAATCAAACGCAATGGCAATTCTGGACGCGACGTCAATATGTATTTTTGGCGCACTTTGCAGCAACAAGAGATTGATTTGATTGAAGATCGCGGCGATGAATTGGCCGGTTATGAATTCAAATGGAAGTCGCGGCCCGGCAAAGTTCCGGTGGCATTTTCGCGGACCTATCCGGACGCGAAAGTGGAAATGATCACCAAAGAAAACTACAAAACCTTTGTCGGCCTATAGCTTGGGTCTGTTGCCGAATTAGCTTTGGCTGCAATTTCCATCTTTCGGCTGCGCCA
>CAYOLX010000114.1:0-1708 GCA_964404915.1 uncultured Candidatus Saccharibacteria bacterium
TTATTTCAGGGCGAGGAATTCGCGGTGGGCTTGGGTGATGGGGAGGCCGCAGGCGGCGAAGATCTTTAGGGATTTTTGTTCAATTTCAATCAGCGCTTCGGCGGTCTTGCCCTCAAATTTGCATTTGATCACCGGCGCGGTATTGGAAGCGCGCGCCAGCGCCCAGCCATCGGCGAAATTTATCCGCGCTCCGTCAATATCAATGAAGTCATATTCATTGTCGCGCAGATATTTTTGAAGATTGGCGATCACTTCAAACTTAATCTCATCGGCGCAATCAACGTTTAATTCCGGACTGGCAAAATAACGCGGCAATGAATCCACATAGGCGGCAAAATCGTCCTGTTCAGACGCCGCCTGCGCCAGTTTCACCGACGCGAACACCGCGTCATCCACCAAATAGTAGTCCAGCGGAAACGCATAGTGAAAGGTGATTTCACCGCCAAAAACCGCGTTGTTGATTTTTACGTTTTCCCGAATCGCGTTATGGTGCGACACGGAAAACATCGGCTTGCCTCCCCGCGCGCGCACGTCGTCAATAAACGCTTGCGAGGCGCGCATGCAATGCATCACCGGCCCGGTTTTTTGCGCCAACGCTTGACGCGCCAACACCAGCAAAGTGTCATCGCCGTTAGCGGCACGACCGCGATGATCAATAATACCAACGCGATCGCCGTCGGTATCATAAATAAACCCCATATCGGCGCCGACTTCTTTGACGCGCGCTTCCAGCGCCGCTCTGTTGGCGGCAACATAGGGATCAGGCATATGGTTGGGAAAAGTCCCGTCAAATTCGCCAAACATCGTCTCCACTTCACACCCCAATTTTTTGAATAATCTTTCCGGCAAGTACCCGCAAGCGCCGTTACCGACATCCAAAACAATTTTCAGCGGCCGGTTGAATTTGATTTTTGACGCGATATAATCAACATATTCTTGCGACGGATCAGATTCAATCAATTTGCCGATTAGCTTGCCCGCAGTAATTTTTTTCGTGTCCAAAAATTGCGCCATGCGTTTCAATATTTGCAATGCCTCGCCCATTAATTCTTCGCTGTCCGCGTTGATATTGGTGCGGCCGTGATAAGTGAGACCATTGTGATGAGAAGGATTGTGCGATCCCGAAATCATCAGCCCGCCGTCATATCCGTAATGCTTAATGGCAAAATACCACAATGGATCGGGCGCGATACCCAAATCAATCACAACGCGGCCGGACTCCAAAAACGCCCGGCGAGCGGCCTCCGCCAGCGCCGGCGAACTCGGTCGAGGGTCCCGCGCCAAAACCACCTTGCGCGAGGCGGGGTAAAGGTCGCAAAACGCCTTGGTAGTCCAATAGACCGCGTCTTCATTTAACTCGTCGGGATAGGTGCCGCGAATATCATATCCGCGAAAAATATTGTCTTTGATCGCCATGAAATTAAATGCAAAATTGAAAAATCAAAATGAAAAATGACCTGCGCTGCGCCGAAGGATTCGGCAAGGCAAGCAATGCAAAATTGAAAATTAGAAAATAGCGATATTTTACCATTTTTAATTTTCATTTTGATTTTTGATTTTTACACTTCTAATTTAGTCATCATATCACTGTTGGCGCTATTTCCCAAGATTGACGAGAGTCGTTTTTAATGCTAGTATGCCAACATAATAAACCATCTCCCGTTCGAAAAAATGCGGACGGGACCCATTAACAGATGGCAAAAAAGAT
>CAYOLX010000115.1:0-1652 GCA_964404915.1 uncultured Candidatus Saccharibacteria bacterium
TTGTTAAAATCCGTTACCTTGTCGAATAAATTGTTAAATGTCTTCATACTCTCCGACACGCATAAAGCCTACTTGCATGGAAAAGGAATTTCACGACAGGCTTGCGCCTGATGGTCCGCCTACTTTAACATTTCCAAGATACGGGCTTGCTATTTTCTTTTCGGCAATTCGCCAGCTTCTGCCAAGCGTGCAAACCGCCTAATCAGGAAGGAACAATGTCTGGGGTTTATTGGCTCGCTAACCGCCGCGCAAAGCGAAGGCGGAAATTCCGGCCAGCATAAAAAATCACTGAAACGGGCGCAGCGAAAGCCGATGTTGCTGTTCACGTTCGAAGGCGAATTGTTCAAATTCAGCGTGAACGGACCGGCGTTGGAAGTGTTGTTCCATCCCGTTAGAAATTTTTTGAAGAATCTTTCAGGCGATTTTTTAAATATCTGTGGCCCATACCTGATTTCAAATATTTTTCCCTTGCCCTCATATCATTTTCGGATAAACATGCCTCGTAATAAACCAATTTTAACGGCCTTCTGTGTTTCGTTGAAGCACACTCGCCATTTCCATGTTGGAAAAATCGATTTTTCAAGTCTTTTGTGCAGCCAATATAGAAATTGCCATCCTTCTTACTTATCAAAACATAAGTGTACCACATAGATTTCTAACGGGATTCCAATTGCCGCCGCGGATGAAGGCAGCACCGTTTTAATCGACATTATCCCTCTGCATTTGTAAAAATGCATAAGCAAAATTTCGTCAAAAACCTTGCTTTTGCATTTTTCACGCTTTTTTATACCACCCGCCCAACAATTTGCCAATCTCGTTTAACCGCATCGCCGCAAATTCGTATTGCTTGCCGCTCAACAGCTTAAAATCTTTTCCCAGCCTCACATATACCTTTACCGTTTCATAATTTACAAAACAATCCGCGATCCGCTCCCGCTTGCCCGTTTTATACATATTCGCCCGGATTATCTGGCGCAACAATTGCACCGTTTCTTTTTCCAATTCCGCGCCCAGGCTGTATTTATGCACCTTGGCGAATCGTTGCACCGTCGGCTTTACCCAAAGCAGAAAATCATAAGTTTTTTGAAAAACCACCAGATCTGAGATCATTTAAAACTGAAAATTTAAGATTGAAAATTTGCGACAAAATCTCAAATCTTCAATATTAAATTTTAAATGTACTGCTACCGCTTTCCTTTCAGCGTCAGCAAGCTCGCGCCCAGTATTTTGCAAATTTCCTCCAATTTGCTCAGCAACGCTTCTGTTTTACTTTTATCGGCCTTGTTTGTATCCCTCAACAGCGCAAGCCAAAATTTGCTTTCATTCGCCGATTTTAGGGAATGGTGAATATAATTTCTTTGAATTACGAAACTCGTTGAGGCGAGTGTTTTTGTCGGAGCATTATTTTGCGCGACCGGCGCAAAATACTAGGAAATTTTATAGCAATAAAATTTTCGTGCTCCGCGAAAATACTTGCCGAATAAGGGTTTCGTAATTCAAAATAATTTGTAAAATCCTTCCGGGATGAAGCGGCTTGCGCCTCGATATAATTCGCGCCAATGCTGGTGCCGCTTCTCATCAACTGGTGCGCGATTATCTTAAGGGTCTGTTGCCGAATTGGCTTTGGCTGCAATTTCCATCTTTCGGCTGCG
>CAYOLX010000116.1:0-1620 GCA_964404915.1 uncultured Candidatus Saccharibacteria bacterium
CACTTTGAGCAATCATTGTGGGAGACCCAAGGGCGGCCATTTAAGTTTTAATAAATTAACTAAAAATAATATGCAAAAATTCTTTTTATATGCCCGCAAATCCACAGATGTGGAAGATAAACAAGTCAGGTCTATTGAAGACCAAATAACAGAATTGCGCGCCCTTGCGAAGAAGGAAAATTTAGAAATTATTGAAGTTTTTATTGAAAAACAATCTGCCAAAATTCCCGGAAGACCTATTTTTAACGAAATGATAAAACGAATTGAAAAAGGCGAAGCTCAAGGAATTTTGGCTTGGCATCCTGACCGACTGGCGCGAAATTCTGTTGACGGAGGTAAGATTATTTATCTTTTGGATTGCGGGCGTATTGCTACATTAAAGTTCCCCACTTTCTGGTTTGAACCAACTCCTCAAGGAAAATTTATGTTGAACATTGCTTTTGGGCAAAGCAAATACTATGTGGATTCTCTTTCCGAAAATACGAAAAGAGGATTGCGCCAAAAAGTTAAGCGCGGAGAATATCCCTCACTGGCGCCTGTTGGATACCTCAACGACAAGAGAGTAAAAAGTGTTGTGGTGGACAAAAAGCGCGCGCCAATTATTCGAAGGGCATTTGAATTATACGCCGAAGGAACTCACCGGTTAGAAGACATTTCCGACTTTTTAGCGCAAAACAATATCGTTTCCAAAAGTGGAAAGAGAATTCACATTACGAGAACCACTTTTATTCTCAAAAATCCGTTTTACACTGGATTATTCCGCTATGCCGGAGAAATTTATGAAGGCAAGCACGAACCAATCATCGCAAAGAAAATTTTTGATAAGGTTCAGGAAATTTTGGAGCAGAGAGGACGGCCAAGGCATAAAACAAAGTATGAACCGCAAGTTTTTTGCGGTTTATTGCATTGTGGCACTTGCGGTATGATGATTACCGGCGAATACAGGATTAAACGCCAGAAAAATGGAAATATCCATAATTATATTTATTACCACTGCACAAAAAAGAATAAATCAATTAAATGTCCCGAACCCTGTATTCGCCAAGAGGAATTGGATAAACAAATTTCTTCTCTGCTTCAAAAATTTTCTTTGCGGCTGGATTGGACGGAAAAATTGTTGGCGAGGTTGGAAATTGATAAAACAAAATCCGCCCAATCCGTTTCTGCTTTTGTTCAAGAAAACAAAGAAAATATAAAAACAATTAGTATAAAACTCCAGCGACTTTTAGATGGCTATTTAGAGCAGGATATTGAAAGAGAAGTCTACCGCCAAGAAAAAGAAAAACTTCTTCTGGAAAAGAAGTCGCTTGAGGAGAAAAACTTCCGTTTTGAACAAAAGCAGAATGATTGGCTCGAACCGATGGCAAAATGGATAAATTACGCACAAAATATGGAAAAAGTCGCAAGGGATAGCAACCTTTTAGAGAAAAAGGTTGTAGCCAAAGAAATCTTTGGCTCGAACCTCTTTTTGGCGAGCCGCGCCGCGCGCGGCGAGCCCCAAAATGAATGGGCGGCGCTCGGCGCCGCCCACGAAAAAGTCGGAAAAATCCCTGAAAGTCAAATTCTGGAGCGGGTGAGCGGAGTCGCACCGCCATCTAAACATTGGCAATGTTTTATAAT
>CAYOLX010000117.1:0-1580 GCA_964404915.1 uncultured Candidatus Saccharibacteria bacterium
TTCCTTTTTCATACAATCTTATTTTACAAAGTTGCATTTCAAAAGAAAATTTTAGATTTCCGATTTGTTGGAACAAACTTTTTTTTCTCTTCTTGCTAATAAAGCTCGCTCGGGGCTGACGGTTTTGGGTATTGTTATCGGTATCGGTTCGGTGATTGCGATGGTTTCCATCGGGCAGGGTGCGTCGGGGACAATCACTTCCAGCATTGAATCGCTGGGATCAAACTTGTTGATGGTGTCGCCCGGGATGCAGCGCGGCGTGGGCCAGCAGGTGAGTGCCGGCAGAGGCGGCGCGCAGACCTTAACTTTGGCTGATGCCGAAGCAATTGCTGAACAAATTGAAGGGGTAAAAGCGGTGGCGCCGCAATATTCCACGCGATTGCAGATCACCGCTAAGGGAACCAACACCAACACGACGGTTTATGAAGTCACCGATACTTATGGAGAGGTGCGCAATGTTGAAATTGAAAGCGGTTCGTTTATCACGATGGCGCACAATAATGCCAAATCAAAGGTCGCGGTGCTGGGACCGGCAACGGCTGAAGATTTATTCGGCGAAGATACCGATCCGATCGGCCAAACGATTCGTTTCAGCAATATGGATTTTAAAGTTATCGGAGTCGCCACTGCCAAAGGCGGCAGCGGAATGAATAATGCCGATGACGCGATTTATATTCCGTTGTTAACCGCCCAGCAATATATTTCGGGCAACAACCGGGTGGGAATGATTAATATCCAGGGGGAAAGCCAGGAAATTTTGGAGCAAATGGAAGCCGATATTACGATATTATTAATGGAGCGGCACAAAATCACCGATGAGGCCAATATTGATTTTCAAATTATGAATCAAGCCGACATTGTCGCCAGCGCGTCGTCGGTTGCCGGCACATTAACGATTTTGCTGGCGTCAATCGCGGGCATATCATTATTGGTGGGGGGGATCGGCATTATGAATATGATGCTTACTACCGTCACCGAGCGGACGCGCGAGATTGGCTTGCGAAAGGCCGTGGGCGCCAAAAAGGGCGATATCACCGTGCAGTTTCTAACCGAGGCGGTGACGCTCACGCTGGTCGGCGGCATTATTGGCGTGGGCGCGGGCGGATTGGCGAGTTGGGCGGTGCAAAATTTTGGCAATACCGCCACGGAAATTTCATTGATGTCGGTTTTACTGGCGTTTGGCGTATCGGCGGCCATCGGCATTGTTTTTGGCTATTATCCGGCGTGGCGCGCGGCAAAGATGGATCCGATTACGGCATTAAGATATGAATAAAAAAAATTAAAAATTAAAATCTAAAATTGAAAAACGAAAATGTAAAATTAAAAATTATTTCAATTTAAAATTTATTTTTACCTTTTCATTTTCAATTTTTAATTTGAAACATGAGCAAAAACATATTCGTTAGTTTGTTGGCAGTCGCAGTTGTTGGGGGAGGAGCGTTTTTCGGCGGAATGAAATATCAAGAAAGCAAAAGCGCGTCTGCATTTTCCGCGGCCAGAAATTTTCAGGGAATGACCAGCGGCGCGGCGGCGGACAATGGCGCGCGCGCCAGTCGCAACGGCAACGGCGGCGGGATGAT
>CAYOLX010000118.1:0-1529 GCA_964404915.1 uncultured Candidatus Saccharibacteria bacterium
AATGTGATGCAAAACATCACTTCTTTTTTTATGCGGAGGGGAAAATGGTTAGAGGGAGCAGGATTCAACGAGGGCGATTTCCATGGGGAGTTGGGGGATGGGAGAATAGCGGATTCGGTCTTGCGCCGCCAAAAAGCTTTCAATGGTTTGTTTGATTTTCGGTTCGCCCATCGCCAAAGTTTGGCGGCGCAGGATTTCAAATTCTTCGTCGGTAAGGCCGGCAATCATTAGGTTGTCATTTTTCGCGTCTTTGGGGTTAATGATCGCCAGGATCAGCGCGTGGCGCAGATAGCTCAAAAGGTTTTTGCCGTATTCGGCGATGTCGTATCCTTTTTCGGCGATTTCGTTTAGAAGGGCGATGGCTTTTGCCGCGTTTTTTTTGGCGATAAATTCGGTTAAATCCGCGGCGGCTTTGATTTCGGTGATTCCCAAAAACTCGCGAATATCCGGCGCGCCGATCGCGCTCTTTTTTTGCGCCGCCAAAATCAATATTTGCCCCAGCAAGCTTTCGGCGTCGCGCACCGAGCCAGCGGCGGACAGGGCGATCAATTCCAGCGCGGTTTTTTCAATTTTAACTTTTTCGCGGTCGGCCAGTTTTTGCAGGCGGCTCGTCAATTCCGGCAGTGATAATTTGCGAAAATCAAACCGCTGGCAGCGCGACATAATGGTGGGCAGAATTTTGTGCAGTTCGGTGGTTGCCAGAATGAAAATCGCGTGCGCGGGCGGTTCTTCCAGAGTTTTAAGCAGGGCGTTTGCCGCGTCTTTTGAAAGCTGGTGACATTCGTCAATGATAAAAACTTTATATTTCAGTTTTGCCGGCGCGAATTTGATGCCTTCGCGCAATTCGCGGATATCGTCAATGCCGCGATGGCTGGCGGCGTCAATTTCAATCAAATCAATCGCCCGACCGCTTTGTATCTCTAAACAATTGGCGCACTTGCCGCATGGTTCGGCTTCTTCGGGTTTTCTGTTTAAACAATTTACCGCTTTGGCGATGACGCGCGCGGTGGTGGTTTTGCCGCAGCCGCGCGGACCCGAAAACAAATAGGCGTGCGCCGTTTGCTCGCTTTTGATTTCATTGGCGATGGTTTTGGTGACATGCTCCTGGCCGATGATGTCGCCAAAATTTTGCGGCCGATATTTGCGATATAATACTAAATTTTCCACGAAATTTATAAACTCCAAGCATCAAAAATCAAGCTCCAAATAAATTCTAATTTTCAAATTTTAATATTTAAATTTGAAATTTATTCGGTCCGCCGATTGGCGGATTGAAATTTGGTTCCCGGAGTTTGCGCGATTATTTTTGAACAAAATTATATGGTTCTTTATTGTATCACGGATGCGAAATCGGGGGTATATTGACAAAGGCGGATTTGGTTTGTTAGAATGAAATCATAAAAGAGTATGAAATATTATTTCGCGAAAAAATCGGCGTGTCTGTGTATGATTCTCCTTTGAGGGCGGCCGGTTTTGTGTGAGTAAATAATGAAATCAGTTTAACTTGCCGCGCCTCTTGAAGGGGGCGC
>CAYOLX010000119.1:0-1505 GCA_964404915.1 uncultured Candidatus Saccharibacteria bacterium
TAGGCCGAAAGGCATTGCCTTAACAATCTCTACCTGCGCGATATCGCCGGGGATAATTTTATTTTTATCAATGGCAAACTTAACGGTTTTGTAATGGCGGTCCTTGCCAAAAGCGAAATTGTCTTTTACGCGATTAACCAAAACATCAACGGTTTGACCGTGCCATTTTTCATTATGATTGAGAGCGGTGTTTTTTACAATATCGTTTAAAATCTCTTCGCGTTGTTTTTTTTCGGAATTTGCCACATTATCTTCCATTTTGACCGCCGCGGTGCCCGGACGGGGCGAATAGCGTGAAATATAGGCCATGTCATATTGAATTTCTTCAAAAATTTTGGCGGTATTTTGAAATTGTTTTTTTGTTTCGCCGCAAAAACCGGCGATCACATCGGTGGAAATCGCGACTTCTTGCTCCAATCCTTGCCGGTGTTTTTTAAATGCGGCGCGGATTTTTTTTACCAATGCTTTATATCGCGCCGCAGTGTAGGGTCTTCGCATCGCTTTCAAAATTTTATTGTCGCCGCTTTGAATTGGCAAATTAAGGTAAGGCGTCACTTTTTGGCATTGCGCCATCGCCAAAATCGCGGCATCGTCAAAATCCTTGGGGTGGGGCGAAGTGAAGCGAATCCAAAAATCGCCGGAAATATCATTAACCAATCGCAATAATTGAGCAAAATCAACTCCTCTATAATGATAATTATTGACATTTTGCCCCAACAGCCAAATTTCTTTTACGCCGGTATTAATTGCACGCTTCGTTTCGTTAATAATATCGCCGGCGGGGCGGCAGGCGAGCGGTCCGCGCGTGAATGGCACAATGCAGTAGGAGCAAAAATTGTCGCAACCCTTGGAAATAGGGATTAGCGCCGAAAATTTTGAAGAATGTTTTGGCGCGATATGAAAATAATCCCCGCCGTTTTTCCGTGGGTCTAACCCACGCAACCCCCGCAATGTTGCGGGGGCCTGACCCCCGCGAGATGTGCCATTGATAATTTTTGGCCAGCGAGGGAGGGTTTTAATGTCTAAAATATGGTCAAAGATCTTGGCAAAGCGGGGTTTGTCGGCTTGGGCTACGCACCCGGTTAAAATCGCGATAAAATTTTTGTTTTTTTGTTTGGCGAGTTTAATTTTTTGCTCCAAACCAAAAACCCTGTCCGCGGCCATTTGGCGCACCGAGCACATCACAAAAATTGCGATATCAGCAGCTTCAATTCTATCCGTCTCTTTCAATCCGCTTGACTCAAAAAACGCGGCAATTCTCTGTGCGTCGGATTGGTTCATTTGGCACCCGAAAACTTGAATATAGTATTTCATTTAGTCATATAATGATATAATCATAAAATCATTTAATCATACAATCATAAAATTTCAAAAAAGCCTCATAAAAAAGCTTAAATTGAAACGAAAGATTGAGGGTGCTTTTACTCTTCTTTTTTTATGCTATAATCAAATAAACAATGCCAACGAGCGCGAGGTTCTCGCGCGCGGGTCGGCTTGGCAAAAAA
>CAYOLX010000120.1:0-1505 GCA_964404915.1 uncultured Candidatus Saccharibacteria bacterium
TGAGGAACAGCGGCGCGCCAAAAGAAATTTTCGACAGAATGGTTTCCACATTCAAGTTTGTTGAACCGCAGACAGAGGAAAAAGCTATTGAAAAATTTGAGGTCGCGCCGGCGGAAGAAATTTTACGCAACGGAATTAAAATCATTGAATACTCGTCCGAGGCAAAGGTGGTTGTTTTAGCGAATGGCGCGGCGAAAGTGGAATTGCGCCAGAGAGGCGGCGGCACGGGGATTTACACCGATCCCGAAGGCGGACTTGTCGGCGAATTAAAAAAAGTTGACGCGAACCGATGGGAAATTGCGTTGCCAACTCGCGATTATAATACGCTTTGTGCTCTTGCCTATGATGCTCAAGGAATAAAAATTGACGAAGCTTGTCTTTATAATGTCATCTTGGGCGGTAAAGACAACCAATTGTTTAATGAGCTTGATAATAGTTATTCGGGGAAATATTCTTATTATGAAAATTATAAAGATGGATCCACTGAGTCGGGCGATTTAACGGTAAGGCAATTATCCACAGATAAAATATCTTTTGATCTTCTTGTGGTTAATTTTCAGAGTCATTTGGGAGATATCAGGGACGGAGAGGCGAAATTACATGATAATATTGCGATTTATGAAAAAAAAGATGAATTTTTCGACGAGCCGTGCCGATTGGAAATTATTTTTGCAGATAATAGCGCGACCATAAAAACGATAAGCGGCAGTGATTCGCGCTGCGGGTTTGGAATGAATGTTTCCGCGGATGGTATTTATTCAAAAAAAATTGGCAGTGCTCCAAAAGATTTTATAAAATTCGCGGAATATATTCCATCGGGTTGGCAAATAAAAGCAAAAGTCGAAGGAGACTTGAATGGAGACGGCAAATTGGACGCGGCGTTGGTGGTTGAAGAGTCGATTGAGAGGAATATGGCCCTGGAATGGGATTATTGCGCTTCTAGAAATTGCGGTTGCGCTAGTCAAAGATGCCCCAGAAAATTAATGTTATTTTTTGGTAAAAATTATGAAGATTATGAGCTATTCCTAGTATCTGATAAGGCGATATTGCTTGCCGATGAAGGAGGAGCTTTTGGTGATCCCTTTGAGGGCCTTTCAATTGATAACGGAGTTTTATCAATTAAATCATATGGTGGCAGCGCTTGGCGATGGGCGAAAATATATAAATTCCGCTATCAGGATAACGGCTGGTATTTGATTGGCAAAACCGAAGATAATTATTATAACGGATGCTCTATGCAGGTTTTTCAAACGCAAGATTTCAATTACTTAACCGGATATATGAAAAAAATTACCGGCGATGGTTGGGGCGAAGGCGGCAATTTTAAGGAAAATTTTGATTGCGATTATTCATTGCGCCAAGAGAGCGGCAAAGAAGAGTGGATTAATATCGGCAAGAAATCATTGTTAAATCTCAAGGATTTTGATCCGCGCATTAATTAAAATTATGAAACAAAACACAATATTATTGGCAAGCTTGATTGTTTTGGCGGCGGCGCTTGCCGG
>CAYOLX010000121.1:0-1504 GCA_964404915.1 uncultured Candidatus Saccharibacteria bacterium
TTGGCGCAGCCGAAATATGGAAATTGCAGCCAAAGCTAATTCGGCAACAGACCCAAAAGATTCAATATCAACAAAACTATTCTCTGCTTATCGGAAGGAATGCTATAAAAGATTTGCAATCCAACTTGTTCCCGCTCAATCAAATCCGCCGAAAACAAAACTCCCAAGTGTTTTGATGTCGATTTAAATGATAAGCTGATTTTGTGCGCTATTTCTCCCACCGAAGCTTTCTCGCGCTCTTTGATAAATTGCAATATTTCCAATCGGCGCCGATTGGCAAACGCCTTTAAAACTTTTTCAATTTTTTTCATTATTTTTTATTATTCATCATTAACATTGAAAATGTTCTGGAATTATAAAATTCCCATGTTCACCATCATTCTATCAACTTCATAAAACTATTCAACCATTCGTACGAATAAGCCCATATAATACAACCCGAGGCTCTAATGCATTGAGGGCTCAATATCAATCTGTTGTAAAAAAACGACCAGCTTTGGATTTGCCGATCATTTGATGAGCCAAGGAGAGGATTCGAACCCCCGACCTGCGGTTTACGATACCGCTGCTCTGCCAACTGAGCTACCTTGGCGATGAATAGTTAATGAGTGATGAGTTAATGAGTGATGAGTCGATGAGAAAATGCAAATGCAAAATACAAACGCGGACTTATAAACGCAAAAGAATTTTAGCACAAAATATAAAAAAAGAAAGAGGAAATTAATCCTCCGCGGAAGAAAATGCGCGCGGGCTGAACTCATTAGCAAACACACCTCGTGTATTATCGGCACATACCCCATTGACACAGCATCTTTTCGCCAATGTTATGACGGCTGACTCTTTGCCAATGCGGCATTGCCACGAACGACCCGGAACGCCACCTAAAACTTCTCCGCCGCAACGCGAACAAATCGGAACTTTATCTTGATCGTTATTCAATTCTTTCCACCTCCGCGCCTTTTTTAAAACAACCATAAAAACGATTTATTTCTATCTTTATTTTGGAATTTTGTCAAAAATTAAAAAAACAGGGCCTGAAGATGGCGCGTCGCGAGGAAAGAGTTTTTTTGAAAACAACGCGCCATTTTCGGATCCTGATTATTTTTTTAACTTGATTATTTAATTTTACGATTCAAACGGCGGTTTGGGAAGTCCTTCAATGGATTATATTAATAAGGACTGTGCCCAAATCGCCGCTGAAATTAATATTTTTCTTTTGCGCTTGGCAGGATGATGAAGACGATGGGCGGCATCCGGCGCGATATTGGTATATATACTCACCGGGCTTAACCCGACGGACGGCGTTGATGGCTCCGGTCTGAGGGAAAATCCCGAAGACTAGCGGCCGCGCAATCCGCAACTCTTTCCTCTTCATCATTCTGCCAAGCTTGGAATGTACCTTTATCCTTACACCTAAATCATAGCATACTTCCCCCAATTTGTCAATGGCAACCACCCAAAACAAATCCGTTGAGGTTTGACCTCGCCGGACTTTATAATGGGA